>NZ_QORN01000017.1:0-98407 GCF_014830205.1 Limosilactobacillus walteri | reverse complement strand
CTCAATCAGCAACTTTATTAATATATCATGTCATCAATCTGATGTCAACAACTTTTTTATTTAAGTTATTAATCATCTAAGCAATATTGTAATTGCTTTGACAACGATAACTACTATACCGTGTAACACTGTACTTGTCAACATTTTCTTTAAGATTTTTTTATTTATAAAATAGCAGACGAATTTCCTATTTATATTTAATCGCTGAAGTTCGTATTTAAGCTAATAGCAATGGTCATTTCAATTATTCCAATATTAATTTATCCCATAATGACAAACAATTGTAACAAAAGTTCTTACCTAAATTTTTAAGTTATTATTTAAATAATAGTAAAATCTTATTTACAAATTTAGTCGAATGCTTCACAACGAAAATTTATCTTGATACACTTTAACAGTATTATCTTAATAATTTACTAAAAGGAGAATTAAATTGGCAACCCTTATTGATTTTATCTTGCATATTGATGTTCACCTAATTCAAATTGTTAATCAGTTTGGTGATGCAACATACTTAATATTATTTGCAATCATCTTTGTTGAAACAGGAGCAGTTATCTTACCATTTCTTCCTGGTGATTCTCTTCTGTTTGCAGCAAGTGCGCTTGCTGCTGATCCTCGTTATAACCTTAATATCTGGATCTTTATCCTCTTATTCCTTTGCGCCTGTCTAGGTGGTGACTCCCTCAATTTCTTAATTGGGCATAAAATCGGAAAGAGTTTGTCTAACCATTCCTTATTTGGAAAGCTTATTAATAAAGATAGCTTAGCACGTGCTGAGGACTTCTTTGAAAAGCACGGTGCCCCTGCTATTATCCTTGCGCGATTTATTCCAATTATTCGAACGTTTGCGCCATTTGCTGCAGCTGGTTCTGGTTTCCCTTATCAACAATTCTTCAAATATAGCATTATCGGTTGTATCACCTGGGTTTTACTTTGTTGCGGTTCTGGTTACTTTTTTGGAAACCTTCCCTTTGTCCAAGAACACTTCTCAGTAATTATTATTGGAATAATTGTCGTAACATTAATTCCTGCTGTAGTTGGAGCTATTAAATCACGATTTGTTAAAGAAAATGCTTAATGTTAACTTTATCCATCCCCATATCAACAATAAAATTACTAAGACAATGATGAACCATAAACCAAAAAGTAGTTCAAAAAAGCTTTCCGGCATTAATTGAATAACTGGATTCGTTGTGGGATTAAATACCCAGTCCATATTAGAGAAAACTAAATAATGGAATTTGATAAAACAACTATTAAAATTGGTTAACCCAACAAAGCCACCAAAAATTAACAAAATAAATAACATTTGAAACGGCAGAATTAAGCGCCAGAGCTGATTCTGTCGTTTTTGTATTTTTAATAAGTAAACTAATGACGGTCCAGTAATGAAGATTAATAGTTCATTAAGTAAGATAAGTCTTTTGACGTCCTTAAAGTGGTTAACTGCTGATCTAGTAATTGGGATATATTTTAGTTCTAATAAATGATTTCCTGGGAACTGAAGATATGTAATTATCCTTGAATAGTCACTTAGTATAGTTTGATGCGAGAGTCCTAATAAGTGCTTGGGAACTGTTACAAAAAGCGGTGATATATTTATAACAATAAAAAGAGCAATACTAATTGACGCTACTAAACTCAATAGCGTCAACAATATTGCTTTTCCTTGTTCAATTACTTCATATTTGCCATTCATCAAGACTCTCCACTGTAAATGTAGGTTGAACGGTTTCTTTTACTACTTCGGTAGGCCGTGACAATCCTGTATATACTAACAAATTATCCATTCCGACATTAATCGCAGCTTGAATATCTGTATGGTAGTTATCTCCCACCATAATTACTTTTTCCTTAGGTAAACGAACTTTTTTTAATGCCATCTTCATAATAATTGATTCGGGTTTACCAATCATTATCGGCTGTTGTTGTGTAGCATATTCAACTAATTTTATAATTGAACCAGCTCCAGGAACCATTCCTCGTTCATTCGGCAAGTTGCTATCCGCGTTAGTCCCAATAAAAATAGCACCATTCCGAATTAATAAAACAGCTTTTTCTAACTTATCATAAGTAACATCCGTATCTAGTCCTACTACTACATAAGCGGGATTATCATCAGTAAGAATAAAACCATTCTTTTGTAATGCCTGTTTTAATCCTGATTCACCGACAACATAAATTTTACTCATAGCGGGAGCAACAGATGAAAGATAATCAGCAGTAGCAAGTGCTGTTGTGTAGATATTTTTTGATGTAACGTTGATATTATGGTTATTTCTGAGATTTTCTGCAACGAATTCTGGCGTGCGTGTACTGTTATTTGTTACAAATAAAACGTTCTTTTGTCTTTCTTGAAGTCGTTTAATGAATCGGGCTGCCGCTGGAATTCGCTTTTTTCCTTTATAAGTTGTTCCATCGAGGTCAATAAAGTATCCTTGATAATCTTTCATCGTTTAGTTTCGCTCCTCTTTTTTCGTTGATGAATTACGAATTTTTGATGGTTTCCATTCTTTACCCGTTCAGCATGTTGATTATGCCGTTGACGAATACTCGGCTGATGCACTTTTCGCCGGCGTTCATGAATCACAGGGGTGCGTCGACGTGTTGATCGTTGACGGCGATTGCGTTGGCGCGGTATACAAACATCATCATTGTGAATGATGAAATACGAGCATCCAAAATTACAATATTCAAATAGATAATCTTCAATTGTACTTACACTTTGGTCGGGCTCATACAGCGGGTTACGATCATCATAAAAACCCTTTAAACGTAATTGATCATAGCCCCAATCTCCTACAATATAATCATATTTACTTAAAATGTTGCTAAATCGTTCTGCCAAGCTTTCTGGATTAAAACCATTTCGATAATTTTTAACCAGCTCATAAGGATGTCCATTTACCTTAAAATGCTTATCATCGATTTCTTCAACATGATAGATTAATGTTCGCTGCTCCTCGCGTTGATCGATATAATCTTGTATTTTTGCTCGATTCATTTATTCACTTCCTAACCGCTAATTCTTTTATTTGTGTTGTGGAAATTCTATTGCTTTTTTAGTTGCTATTTCTTCTATTTCATGAAAATTTAACGGTGCACCAAACAAGGGCTTTTTATCAAGATAATCCAATTCTGGTGCATCAATTCCAACGTTAATATTTTCCTTTATTGGCACTGAGTAATGATGAATATGCCCGTGAAGATTGATTATCTGTGGTGCAATTCCCAGCATCAATGGATAGTGAGTTAAGTAATACTGCCGGTGATTATATTTTAACAATACACCAACATCATGAAATTGAAACTTAGGTATTCCGGCAAACGTATAATTCTTACTAGCTAAATATTTAAACAGAGCTCGACTGTCATGATTTCCCTTTACTAAGTTTAAATGTCCATTTAATTGATTAAGTACTTCAAAGATAGCCTGATAAGCATCTTTTTGTGGCTTAACAAAATATAAGGCGATATCTCCTAAATGATAAACAATATCATTTTTACCAACTTTATTATTCCAATTGTTGATTATTGTCTGGTTCATCTCACTGACATTTGCAAAAGGACGTGGCGCAAAATCACTCATCCCCAGCAAACTATCATGAAAAAAATGGGTGTCAGATGTAACAAATTTCATAATAACTCCCCCTTTTCTTAATAATAGTTAATAGCCATCTTAAATTCTAAAATAAAAAGTGACCAGAGACAAATTTTATCGTCAACTAGTCACTTAATTTAATGGTTGCCATCCCTTATTAGTTATTTTTCTTTAGCCGTTCAATGTCTCGAACAATCATTAATTCTTCATTAGTTGGAATCAATAATGTCTTAATCTTAGCATCGGCGGCTGATAAGTCACGTTCAACACCATGACAATCATTCTTTTCTTGATCAATCTTGATGCCAAAATAATTCAACTTATCAGTAACCATCTTTCGAATTGGGGCACTGTTTTCACCAACACCCGCTGTGAATACAATTGCATCAGCGCCACCCATTTCGGCAATGTAAGAACCGATGTAACGAACAATACGGTTAACATAAATATCAAGGGCCAATTGAGCACGATCATTACCCTTTTCTGCTGCCGCAAGAATATCACGCATATCTGGTGAGATTCCAGAAATTCCAATTAATCCTGACTTATGATTTAAGATATCAATCATTTCATCAGAAGATAAGTTTAATTTACCTTGCATAAAGGAAATTAGTGATGGGTCAACGTCTCCTGAACGTGTTGCCATAGTAATTCCAGCAACTGGTGTGAAGCCCATTGAAGTGTCGAATGACTTACCGTTTTTCACTGCAGTAATTGAAGCACCTGCACCAATATGCATCGTGATTAATTTAAGATCTTCTAATGGCTTTCCTAACATCTCAGCAGCACGTCCAGCTACATAACGATGACTTGTACCATGCGCTCCGTACTTCCGTGCCCCATATTTTTCGTACCAATCAAAAGGTACACTATATAACGCGTTCATCTCAGGCATGTCAACATGGAAAGAAGTATCAAAGACAGCAACCGCAAAAGCGTTTGGCAAAACTTTTTGGAATGCCTTGATTCCAATTAATTCAGCAGGTTCATGAAGTGGTGCATATTCTGCTAATTCGTCAATCTTATTAATGACGTCATCATCAATGACAGTCGAATCCTTAAAAAATTCCCCACCAGCAACAATACGGTGACCAACAGCAGTGATCTCGTCATAGCTGCTAACAATTTTTAGTGCAATTAATTTATCTAGTAAGTAATTAACTGCTGCCCCATGATCTTCAAATGGCTGTTCTTCTTCATGCTTTTGTCCATCACCAAATTTGATTTTAGCATGGCCCATTTTTTCGCCGATTCGTTCAATCGTTCCTTCAGCGACCACATCTTCATTTGGCATATCAAATAATTTAAACTTTAGTGTTGAACTCCCGGCGTTAACTGCAATTGTTTTTGACATTGAAATTTTCTCCTTTAACGTAAATTCGTTGCTACCCATTGATTAATATCGTCCATAAATGAAGCAAACTTAGCCTTATCCTTGAACGAAGGGAACTCGCCTAACAATACCTTCTTTGCTTGTGTACTATTGCCCCCTTGACGTTGGAGTAACAATATAGACTTTTGCGCATTAGGGTTAGCAAAAAGTTCAGCTGGTAAATTAATAAGTCCTTGTAAATAGGCAACAGACTGAATCCATTTAACAAATGATTGTGATTCTTTTGTTTGAAATAGACTACTAGGAACTAAAAACACACCAAAAGCACCTGGCTTAAGGTAATTCATTGCCTGCTCAATCAATAAATGATGCACATATGAATGTCCCTCTTTCGCCCTAGTTTGATAGTTTTTAGCATTTTCATCTAATGGGTAATAACCGATCGGTAAATCGGAAACTGCTAGGTCACACTGTGGAATATCTAAAGCGGTAACTGCATCTTGATGATACAGTTTAACATCAAGATGCTGTAATTCGATGCTTACACTTGCAACTTGGAGCATTGCATCATCATTATCAATACCAAAACCTTTAATATCCTTATCCCCATCAGCCTTTAATTGGTTAATAACTGTAGTCAATAAGTTAGCTGTCCCAACAGCTGGATCAAAAATCGTTTCGATCTCCTTAGCCTTTGTAACTTTCTCAATCAAAAAAGCCATAATTAACCCAATAGTATCAGGGGTCATTTGATGGTTAGCCTGAATTGCATCTTTCCGAATTACTTTCAAAAAACTCAGCTGGATGATTTGCCGGATAATCTCTGACTTCATATTTTGTAAATCTAATTCTTGGTATATTGTTTGCAATTCTTTTACTGCTTTTTCATTAGGAACTCCATCGTCTACACGGACAGTATTATGATCAATAATATTTTCAGCATTCTCTAAAAATGCATCCAAATATGAGCAATTCAATGCTGCCTGCAAAATTTCAGTTGCTTTATCAAAAAGCTCAAATAATTGCTGTGGTGTTTTATGTGCCAGTGGTAGTCGCCTCCAAATAATACAATCATTACCTTACTAGTTTAACTATTCTTCATACTAAATTCAAGGCAACACTCTTATTGGTCTACCTAAGATTATTCTTTATCTTGATTAAATAAATTTGAGACAGTTCATTTTCTAATTGTCGGCTTTCGCAGTAATAACGGTACTGGTATAAAAGGACTGAGCTGATAATAAAGAGCATCGCAATGCTGGCCAACAAAACGTATCCGTCTTTTCTAATGCGTTGGTGCTGGATAAAATTTAACAATTGTATTTTCCTTTTTTCCATTTGTCCTCTCCACCTCTATTAAAACCCTTTGTGAATCCAATTGCGTAAAAGAATAGTGATGGGCTTTTATATTATCGAGCAAGGGTAAATAGCCACCGCTACGAACACATGTTAAAAATAAAGTAGTACTTCCTTTTAATTCATAATTACGGTGGGCCGTTTGACTATATAAAAATAAATGACGTTTTTGAACTTGAACCACTGCAAAACGATGGCTTGACGATTCTAACTCTTGAATAAATAAATACCAATTAATTGTTGAATCTAAATCTATGCAATTAGCCTTTTTTACACTGGTCATCGTTAAACTAATATTACTAACTACAAGCGAAGTGATTATTAGCGCACAAATTCCTTCAACCAATGTAAATGCCGCCTTTTTTAACTTATTACCTGCCATAGACGCTTACCCTTATAATAGATGATTACTCCTTGCGAACTAGCTTTGGCAATCATCCCATCCCTCGTTAAGGATACTTTTTCTCTTTTAATAGCATATAAATCGCTTACTTCTTTGCCAAGACGAATCGCAGCTAGCTTTTGCAGGCTGTTTTGATATTGATATTGTAATTGCTGTTCACAAGCAAAAAATAGGTTAACTCCTAAAGCAATAACGATCATAGCTGTTAAACCCTCAGCCATCATAAATGCTTCCTGAGTTTTTTTCTTCAATTCGATAACCTCCCCATGCTAATTGAATTTTCATCAAAAATAAATGATGGTTTATATTCGATTGGAAGACCTGTGTACGGGCCTTAGTATAACCAGTTGGTGATATTACAACTTCACCAAAAGAAACCACTCTTAGTGTAGCGGGAATAACTACTTCATTACATCCATTACTCCAGCGAAAATAAATTGTACCTCCTACCTTGTTATATCTAATTATCGTAAGTTGCTGGTCAATTTCAGCCCGTAATTGTGCTTGACGCCATTCACGACGAAACAATCGCCAAAAACGTTCTTCCATCATTATCTGTTGGCTTCTCGTAAATGGTGGAATTGTAATAGTTAAAATCAGCGCAGCTATTCCTAGAACAATTATTGTTTCAAGAAAAGTAAACCCTTTTCTCCTAATCATCGTTGGATTGCCTTTCCATCGACAATTACTATTCTTTCACGATGAGCTTGTTGAACTTGAGCTGCTGTTAAGTAATTAGCATTTTTTAATTCATCAAGTCCAACATTGTCCGTACCATTTTCATTCTCATAAGCATCAATCTGTGTTTGAATCACCGAAACCATCGCTTTGCCGTGAATGACATTAGCATGCTTGCGCTGTTGTGATAAATTTGGCAGCATTATTAGCACTAATAAGCTAATAATAAATAACACAATTGACATTTCTAATAACGTAAATCCAGATTGTTTTCTTTTTAAAACTTTCATCAATAAACTCCTTGAAATGAGTGATATATTGGCAATAAGATGCTTAAATACAGGCAAACAATTACTATTGCAATAACACTAAAAATAATCGGTTGGACATATATCAATAACCGTTCAATTGAATTTGTTAAAGTCTTAAACTGCAACTGCGCAAAGATCGTCAAATCTTGGCCTATTTTCTCAAGAGTCATCCCCTTATTCATAAATATAATTAGTTCATTAGGCAAAAAAGGATAATCAACAATAACATTAGCAAGGTTTCCTCCTTGTTGAAGAATATTGATTGCCTTTTTCCCAAAAATATATAATATTGAATCCCGATGAAACTCTTGCGTAAGCTGACAAATTTCAGCAAGTGACATCCCTTCTTTAACCATCATTCCTAAAATACTTGTCAAATAATATTGATAATAGTAGCAATAACATTTTCCAATAATTGGCATCTTACAAATCTTTATTAACTTTTGTTCTTTGGACATTTTTTGCCAATGCCACCACTGACAAAGCCCCAAAATAAAAAATAAGGCAAATAAATAACTGCCTGATAAACTTGCCCATTTTAAGAAGGCAGGAGAATTATTAGTTTCTTGCCACATCTTCAATTCAGGAAATATAAACAAGACCAAACAGCTTATTACAACAGCTAACATTATTAATAAAATTAACGGATATTGAAGCAGTCCTAATAATTTTTTTCGTTGTTTTTCTTGCGCTGTCATTAATTTTCCTACTTCTGTTAACGTTTGTGTTAGATTACCGTGCTTTTCAGCTAATAGTAACTGATAATATAAATCTGCCTTAACCTCCTTTCTTAGACTCTGCGCAAAATTAGTACCATTTTTCATCCGTTGGTCAATACAAGTAACCCATGGCAACATTTTAGGTTTCACTGTTCCAATAAAATTTAGTGCATGACGAATTGAAAAACCAACCGCCAATAAATCAGCTAACAGTAAAAATAGTGCTGCCTGTTGATGATGGCTGAGATTAGCCCTTTCTGAACTCTTCCGCAACTTCAGAGGTAATTTTTCCTTTTGCCACTGCACTTTTAAGATTTTTTGTCCATTCATCTGACATTCCTCTTTCTCCGTTATTCATAATGCTGTTTATTAAATATTCTTGATATAACAAATCACATAAAATTGCCTGCTCTCCATTTCTTAAGGGGAGTAGGCGTTGATAAGAGATTGCTGTTAACACTTGCTGAAGATAATAACGGTCCACCCCTAGTTGTCGTAAGCGGGCAATAACGCCTCCTGCATTTTGAGCATGAATTGTTCCTAAAACTAAATGTCCGCTTAAAGCTGCTTGGATAGTCATCGCTGCTGTTTGCGCATCACGAATCTCGCCCACAATAAAAATATTCGGTCGATGGCGTAATCCAACCTTCAGTAAACTCTGATAATTCATCCCTGCTAAATCATTCACTTGCAATTGAATAAAGCCCGGTTCTTCTATCTCAACAGGGTCTTCAATCGTTAGCACAACTTTATCAGGAAGCATTGCTCGCGCAAGTTGATACATTGTTGTAGTCTTCCCCGCCCCCATTGGTCCAGCAAATAAGATCAGCCCCCTTTGTTGGCAACAATTTTTTAGCACTTCCCAATGTCGGGGAACTAAAAAATTAAATTGCGTGTCAATAACTTGGTAAATAAAACGAACAACTAATGATTCTCTGCCTTGATAGTCGCCAACCGTTGATAACCTTAAATTCACTTTTCGCCCTTCGCAAACAAGGTTAAAAGCTCCTAATTGTGGGCGACGATGCTCACTAACGGCCATGTCAGCACGATATTTTAAATACGAAATAAAATGCTGTCCATATTCTTCTGATATCTTCCGTAAAATAACAATTTGTCCTTTCTTGGCCATTAATAACTGGTAACCATTCTCTCTTGGCAAGATATATAAATCACTTGCATTTTCCTTAATAACTATTGTTAACTGTTCTGCAAAACTTGTCATTTTTTAACCTCCCTATTATTTAAATACGTATAAAAAATGGAAATGCACTAAATAAATTTTAAAAATAATAATTTTTAAACGAAAAAAAGGCTCAAAGCACTAATTTAATAATGCTTTGAACCTTTATAGGCTAGTAGGATAAAACCTAACTATAATATTAAATATTTAATTATTCTTCATCATCGTCATCTGGCAAAATACCAGTTTCATAAATATCAGCAACATCATCATTTTCTGTTAATTCATCAATTAAGTGACGGTATTGCTTGGCCTTATCAGCTGGTACTTCAGTCCGATTTTGAGGGATCATTGTAACTTCTGCAGTATCTAATTCATATCCTTGTTCTTGAAGGGCATCACGAACTGCTGTCATGTTACTTGGATCAGTGAAGATTTGGAACTTTTCATCAGTAGCTTTCATATCTTCAGCTCCTGCATCTAAAGCATCCATTAACATATCATCTTCACTCTTATCAAGGCCATCACGAAGGACTTCGATTAATCCCTTACGATCAAACATATATGAAACTGATCCACTAGCACCCAAAGAACCTCCAGAATGACTGAAAGCTGAACGAACAGCAGATGCTGTCCGATTCTTATTATCGGTAAGAGCAGAAACCATTACAGCTACACCACCTGGAGCGTAACCTTCGTAAGTAACTTCTTCGAACTTAGCTCCACCAATACCTGAAGCCTTGGCAATAGCACGGTCAATGTTTTTCTTAGGCATGTTGGCCGCGTGTGCCTTATCGATCACAAGCCGTAATTGAGCGTTGTTCGCTGGATCAGGATCACCTGCTTTAGCTGCTTGGTACAAATCACGTGAAATCTTTTGAAAAATCTTACCACGCTTAGCATCTTGGGCGTTCTTACGTCCCTGAATGTTATGCCATTTTGAATGTCCTGACATTACTGACTCCTCTTTTCTTTATTAATGTAATACAAACAGATAAATTTTAGCAAATATTTATCCTTAATTCAAGGTCAATGGCGTTCTTGCCATTTTCTTATTCCAACTCGCAAAAGAAGCAGAAGAATTCCAAGACCAATCATCAAGAAAGAATAATTAAATCCCCGTTGCTGAAACGCATCGGCTACTTGCGTAATAAACGGACTGAAATCAGGTTGTTGCTGTCCAACTTGAAGCGCAGTTCCATGAATAGCCAGTAAAACTCCTGAATAAAGAATTCCACCAATTAAACATATCCAACTAAAACTTGCAATCGCATGATGTTGCCAAATACTTTTAACTATTAGTATAACTAAACAAATCAGACTAATGACTAGTAAAATCTTAACAACCGTTTTAGCAATCTTTATTCCTGCAATAAGCTGAGTAACTTCCGGGGTATTAAGCTGACTGTTAACCATTGAATTAACATTATTTGCGACAGCTGAAGTACCGCCAGCAGGAAGCATCGAAGTTGATAATCCATATTGCGCTAACTGCGAATTAACAGAAGCATTAACACTATTTATTACTGGTGTTAAATCTAAGTTTATCTTTTCGCCAGCATATACTTGATCAACAGCTTGTGTAATTAATTTATCCGTATCACTCTTTTTTAAAATTGACGTTGAAATTCCATATTGCGTTAAAGTACTGTTAACCTGATTTAGCATTACTGATTCTAATGACGAATTAGTAATCTCGCCTTTCACAAAATTCGCGTTTAGCAACGTTGAATTAATTAATAATGCTAATGATAATACAATCAAGCAAACAATTCCCCATAAACGGAAAATAATATGATGCTGAGGGGAGTGATTTGCTTCGGATGGTGAAGTAGGCGGTATATTCTCCTCTTCACGTTGTGCTCGTAATTCACTACGGGTTGTCACAGCTAATCACAACCTACTTACGAGTCGAGTTCCGCTCAACAAAACCATGGTCTAAGATAACATTCTTTTCATCATCATTATTATCATCACCATCCATCAGTTTTGTTAGCAACCGCATTGAAATAGCACCAATATCATAAAGAGGTTGGGTAATTGACGTTAACATCGGCCGAACAAGCTTAGTGTAGTTAGTATCGTTTGACGATACAATTTCAAAGTCGGCTGGAACATTTACTCCCGCATCTGTTAATCCATTAAGCAAGCCGGCTGCCAAGCTGTCATCGGTAACATATGCGGCTTTAAGGCCCTTTTCTATAATTTCTTTTGTCTTAGCATAACCTGCTTGATATGAACCATCTGTTTCAATAACTAATGACTGATCAAATTTAACATCATGATCGGCCAACGCATTCTTATAACCGTCAAGACGGTCTTCACCATTAATTGAATAACGTAGCGGACCGGTAATATATCCTACCTGTTGATCACCATGCCCAAGTAGAAATTCTGTTGCTTCTTTGGCGGCAGCACGATAATCAATTCGGACACTTGGTAAATTCTCATCATTAGCAATTGATCCTGCAACAACTACTGGAGTATTGGTGCTTTCAAATTCATTGCGTAATTCATCAGAAACATCGTGGCCCATAAAAATAATCCCATCAACTTGCTTGGCAAGTAAATTCCGAACAACCTTTAAAATCTTCTCATCATCGGAATCAGAATTAGTTAAAATAATATTGTATTTATACATCGATGCAACGTCATCAATCCCCAATGCTAATTCAGCAAAGTAAGGATCAGTAATACTAGGGATAACTACCCCGACTGTTGTCGTCTTTTTCGATGCAAGCCCCCGCGCAACTGCATTTGGTCGATAATTTAATTGCTTGATTACATCTAATACTTTTTGCCTAGTTTCTGGCTTTACATTTGGATTGCCATTTACTACTCGTGAAACTGTAGCCATTGAAACACGAGCCTCTCGAGCAACCGTATAAATTGTTACTGATTGTTTTTCCATAAGATAGCCCTTTCTTCATTGCTATAATCTGTTTTCATAACTTTTCATAACCTAGTTAATATAGCAGATTTGCCCGCAATTGGCAAACGTTCCCACTTATTTTTTTGTTTTTATAACAATATGATATAATATTCGCAATCTTTTTAAGGAAGTGAACGCAATGACAAAACTTGATCAATTGCAAGCAGCACTTAATGATAAAGGCCTCGATGCTGCCTATATCAGCGACCCAATGACTATTAACTATTTAACCGGTTTTTATAGTGATCCAGTTGAAAGAGTACTTGCCTTAGTGCTATTTGATAATAGTGAGCCTTTTTTAATTGCTCCTGCTCTTGAGGTCGAAGCAATTAAGGATACTGGTTGGTCATATCCAGTATATGGTTACCTTGATCACGAAAATCCCTTTGCAATGATTGCTGATTATGTTCACCATCATGCCGGTACCCCTGTTAACTGGGGGATTGAAGGTGAATCACTAACAGTCGACCGCCTACGTGCACTTGAATCAGTTCTTCCAAATGCACGATTCAATACTGACCTTTCACCGCTTATTGCTCAGATGCGAATGATCAAAAGCCCTGATGAAATAGCAAAATTAAACGAAGCGGGAAAGTGGGCTGACTTTGCGTTTAAAGTTGGTTTTGAAGCTGTTCAAATAGGTAAAACAGAACAGGAAATTGCCGCTGACCTCGAGTATGCCCTCAAACAGCATGGCATCAATAAAATGAGCTTTGATACGCTTGTCCAAGCTGGCCCACACGCGGCTGAACCTCACGGGGCAACAAGTGATAATAAGATTAAAAATCATCAGCTCGTACTTTTTGATCTTGGAACAATCGTTGATGGCTACATTAGTGATGCATCGCGAACAATTGCTGTCGGAAGCTTAGACGATAAACAAAAAGATATTTATAAAGTTTGCTTAGAAGCCCAACTTGCTGCTCAAGATGCTGCTAAGCCAGGAATAACCGCTGAAGAATTGGATAAAGTTGCCCGTGATATTATTACTAATGCCGGATATGGCAAGTACTTCATTCATCGTTTAGGTCACGGAATGGGTAGTAGTGAACACGAATTTCCATCAATTATGGAGGGGAATACATTAGAATTACAACCTGGTATGTGTTTTTCAATTGAGCCTGGTATATACATTCCGGGCTTTGCTGGCGTACGAATTGAAGACTGTGTTCATATTACAGATAACGGTTGTGAACCATTTACTCATACAACTAAAGAATTGCTAACTTTCCCTAACTAGTAATAAAAAGGGGTTCTAGCATTCGGCTTTTCCGAATACTAGAACCCCCTTTGTGTACTGTAGCATTTTTAACAGTAGCGGAGCCTTATGTCACTGCCCCTTTACTGCTTATTTTTCTTCTGTCTTTTCTTTATCGGCATTATCATTATCCGTTACAACTTCATCTTGGTCGCTTGTTGCATCAATAATAATGTCATTATTGTTTTCTGCCGTTTCCTTATCCTTCGCTAATTTTTCACGAATATCAGCAGTTTTTTTATCAAAATCGTCATTTGTCATTCGGTTAACAACCTTGTTGGCGCCATCTTTAACTTTTCCAGTAACATTATTAACAGCATCAGCAGCACCGTTGACCTTATCATTAAGTTTAGAGTCGCTTACTAAGTCATCCACAACGTCTAATGCGTCTAAAGTATAATCAGTTACATAATCAGCAACCTTATTAAATTTTTCATCAATACTTTGCTTCAAAGCTGCTTTTTTGGCTGGTGCCATATTCTTCCATGCAGCATATGTAGCTGCACCACCTAATAACATTCCAGCAAGTAATTTTTTACTCATTATTTGTCATTCCTTTCTTCTGCTTACGGTGTTGTCTTAATTTGTTAAACGCTTCTAAAACAATTGTTTTCCCGGCAAATTTAAAAATCCCACGATCAAATTGCCGTTTTTCACGCCGCATACGAACCTTCTCTGCCATTTCCTGAAGTGAATCGTTTACCTCGGATACACTTCGACTAACATCAGCAACTGCCTTGACAGCAGGATCTAATTGCTCTGATTTATGATTAATATCATCCAATAACGTATTCGTGTTACTTAATACATCTTCCATTTCCTGACTAAGATAATGAATATCACGCGTTAAAGTGGTAATACTCTTATTTGTTTCTTTCATTGTCTTACTTAAGTGGTTCAACAGGATACATGCAAAAATGACTAAGATTAAAAATGCGATTGCCGCAATCAACCCCGCTAGTTGGCCAAAAGTCATCTGACAATCCCTCCTTTGATTTCGAAATTACTTATCAATACTAAGAATATCATAAAATAACGAAAAACAACAATTTAGTGTAGTCGACAGAAGCTTGCTTTCCCTGTTAGAATATTTATTAGTATTTTTTAGGAGGTAAGCTATGATTATTGGTGCAACTTCATTTACATCAAAACAAATGGAACAAGTAAAAAAAGCCTTTACTGATTTATCTTGGCATGAAATTTCGCAACAAATCCTAAGCAAGTTTTTGCTAATTATTATCACCTTTGTATTATTTTTGCTTATTCTATGGCTTGGTCGAGTCATTATTGTTCATTTATTCCAAGAGTCGAAAAAATATAATGTCCTTAAAAACAGCAATCGAATGGCAACGGTAAGGACCCTTGTATTAAATATTTACCGCTATACCTGTTACTTTTTTCTTTTATACGCAATTTTATCTGAAATTGGCGTTCCGGTTGGTACCTTAATTGCTGGGGCTGGAATCTTTAGTTTAGCACTAGGGCTGGGGGCGCAAAGTCTTGTTAGCGATATCGTAACCGGCTTTTTTATTCTCCTGGAACAACAATTAGATGTCGGTGATACCGTCCAAATTGGTCAAATTAAGGGAACTGTGACAGCCCTTGGGATCCGAACCACGCAGGTCACAAGCTCAGACGGAACCCTTAACTACATTCCTAATCGTAACATTACCATTGTTCAGAATCTTTCCCGTAATAATATGGTTACTAATATTGACATCCATATTACCTCTAAAACCCCACTAAACAAGGTGGAACAAATTATTACTCAGGTCAATAAAAAATTAGTACCACAGACAAAGGCACTTCAACTAAAACCAGTTATTGTTGGGCCAGTAGTTACACCAGATGGTTCATTAGTATTCCGGGTCACAATAACTGCGACCAGTGGTGAACAGTCAACTGTCGCTAGCCACTTTTTAGCCGCCTATCTCAAAGAATTACGTACAAACAACATTCCAATTGCATGGGAGGGAATGATCAATGAGCATTAAGTTAATTGCTACAGATATGGATGGGACCTTCTTACGTGACGATCACACTTATAATCATCCACTATTTGATAAGGTCTTTCGCCAACTTGAACGGCATAATGTTTACTTTGTTGCCGCAAGCGGTTCAAGTTTTCCGCGCCTACAACGTGAATTTAAGGATTATGTTAATAAGATGATTTTTATTTCCCAAAACGGTTCAGTTATCCATCTCGGCAATCAGCTATTTAAGTCGTTTTCTATTAATCAAGAAGCTTTGGCACGTGTTATTCATATTCTTGACCGGTTTTATGGCCCCAATGACATTAACCAACTAGTAATTTCAACTAGTGAAAAGTCTTATGTTGATCAAGGAATGAGCGCGCGTGATTTTGAAATTGTCAAACTTTTTTATGAACAAGTAGAACGAATTCCTGATATTCGTAAAATTTTCTTACAACGACCCTCTGAAAAATTTACAAAAATATCAATTAATTTTGCTAATCATATCGATCTCAAAAATGTTGCCGCAACCTTAGATGGTTATTTGCCACCTTCATTAATTATGGAAAATTCTGGGTTTAATACCGACTTGATTGGAAATGCAGCTGCCACTAAGCAAAATGCCCTGTCAATTTTACAACATCATTTTAAACTACGTACAAATGAAATCGTCACTTTTGGGGATAATGAAAATGATCTCGGTATGCTTGCTATGACCACACAAAGTTATGCAATGAGAAACGCACACTCAATTATTAAAATGCAGGCTGCGCATATAACACAAAACGACAATAATCATGATGGCGTGTTGCAAACAATTAATGCATTAATCAAAAATAACCACTAAATAAAAAGGATGATTGCCGATCATTTTTAACGGCAATCATCCTTTTTACTTATTTTCCAAATGTATGAACTGTAAAATTTACCGCCTTTAATATTTCTCGTCGTGTAACAATCCCACAAAAGTAATTATCGTTGTCCACTACTGGCAAGAATGACTGATCAATCAGTAAATGCAAATCTTCTTCAATATCAGCAGGATCAGTAATAACAGGTGTATCAGTTTGCATAACATCTGCCACCGTCAAATCATGAAGTCGATTAACATTGATTCGTTGCGTTTCTAGTAACTGATCTGTAATCATTGCCAAAGAAATTTGACCACAGTAATGGTTCTTATTATCTACAACAATAATCTTGGCATAGCGATCTTTGGTTAGAACTAAAAAAGCATGATCTAAACTATTATTCTGATTTACCGTTGCCACTAAACTTGCTGGAATCATAAATTTGTTCTTGTTTTTCAACAGTAAGGTCCGTAATCGCTGATCAATCACAAAAATACACTCCCTTTATTTCTGACGATTAAATTCACGATGTAACTGGGATAATAACTCTATTTGCCGATTGTAAAAATCAACAATAAACCGGGTTGGTCGTGCTTCAATTATTGCAAATGTACCACCAATTCCTGCATATTCACCTCGAGGAAAACTGATACTGCCCGGATTCACAATCAACATCTTATGATCGTAAGCTACTCCTAATTGATGAGTGTGACCATAACAAATAATTGACGCCCCTTTTTCCTCACCGGTAAGCATCAACGGGGTAAGCGAAAAATTCACCCGTTGCATATGCCCATGGGTGACATAAATATGTTCCTGTCCCTGATTTACTGTCAATTCAGGAGGATACGGAAGACGATAATCATTATTCCCTTTTACTGCTTTAAAGCTATCCATCGGCTTTTCATCAGGCATTAATTCAGAATCACCGCAATGAATCATCAAGTCAACTTTGTCTCCTACCTGCTGGATAATATCTGTTAGTATCTTTGCTTCACGATGATTATCACTCACAACAAGGATTTTCATGAAATTACCACCAATCGTTAAAATTTCGCATAAACGCCCGCAATGCTTTTCCTCGATGACTTATTTGGTTTTTTTGATCCGCAGTTAACTCTGCCATGGACTTTTGGAGTTCATCAACATAAAAAAGCGGATCGTACCCAAAACCATTTTCACCTGTTAATTGATGGAGAATATGACCATCAACTCGTCCATCAGCCACTAACTTGGTCCCATTAGGCTTCACCGCTACAATGGTTGTATGAAAATGTGCGGTCCTTTGCTCACTGGGAACACCAGTCAATTTTTGCAGAAGTTTTGCATTATTCGCCGCATCATCATGATCCCCTGCATACCTTGCCGAATAAACCCCTGGCGCACCATCTAAAGCATCAACAACTAATCCTGAATCATCTGCCATTACCGGTAGTTGTAGCTGCTTAGCTACAGTCATTGCCTTAATCGTCGCATTTTCCTCAAATGTCTTACCATTTTCATTAATGTTAATTGGTGGAAAGTCGGCAAGGGTCTTAATTTCAATTCCTTGTGGGGTAAGCATTTTCCGATATTCCCGTGCTTTACCCGCATTTTTAGTTGCAATTACAATTGTCTTCATTTTAAGCCTCCTCACTTAATTGGATATGTTCGCATTTGGTATAACCATTAGGCAGCCATTTTTTGGCCCCCACAATCAAGTCTGCAATTTTACCAGTTGAATATAATTCAACTGTTGGCGTCCCAACATCACTTAACAATCCTTGCTTAGTCAAAAATTCTTTTGCTTGCCGAACCGTTTCATAGGCCGGATCAATCAGTTGCACATTTTCCCCAAGCTTATTAGCAATTTCTTTTGCTAAAAACGGAAAATGAGTGCATCCCAAAATTAAGGCTTGGATTGATTGACTATCAAAAATATGTAGTTCTTTATTTACCGTTTCTTGCGCAAGGACCGTGCCAGTCTGACCATGTTCAACAATCGATACAAGCGGCTGGGTCGCATGACTAATCACTTTGAGCGTTGGATCAATCTGATCTAATACCTTTTTGTACGCATTATTCTTGATTGTTGATTCAGTTCCAATAACACCAATTGTTTGGTAATTATGCCTAGTCGCTGCTATTGCTCCCGGTTCAATAACTCCAATTACTGGAATGGGTAGTTTTTCTTGCAAAAGTTGAAGTGCTGCGGCAGTAGCAGTATTACAAGCAATAATCATTAGCTTAATATCATGGGTTAAAAGAAAAGTACCAATTCGTAAAGCTAATTGTTGAATTTCTTTTCTAGTTTTAACTCCGTATGGAAAGTGTCCCTGATCACCGACAAACACGATCGATTCATGGGGCAACTGGTCACGAAGTACACGGGCTACAGATAGTCCGCCTAGTCCTGAATCCATTATACCAATTGGTCGCTTATCCATTTTTTACACCTCATTAATTTATTAAAACGTTTAAAGCTTTGAAACTATATTATCCGTTTCTATTCAATATTTTGCAAGTTTTTCAGGTTTACCACTATTAAGATCATGATTTTTAAGTATAATAATAATGATTGTTAAAAAGGAGCGAGTTGATTATGAGTCAGAAATTGTATAACCAGTTATTAGCAGGTCATCAGGGATTAGCAACAGGAACAATGCGCGATGTTATCCTCCCTGCAATTCTCGGCAAGGAGACAGATGAGATGCTATATTGGATTGGCAAAGACCTTGCTCGCGTATACCCAGTAGCGACTTCTGCAGACCTAGTATATTTAACAAATCAACTTGGCTTTGGACGGTTAGTATTACGTAAAAAGAGTAATACTACTCAACTATGGCGCTTATCGGGAGTAATTGTCAAAGAAAGAATTCAACGAGATGAAGAAGAAACCTCCTTTGGACTAGAGTGCGGATTTCTCGCTCAAGAAATTGAATTTCAATTAGGAACAGTTGCTGAGGCAAAGATATTTGATCGTCATCGTGATTATGTTGATATCTTAGTTCAAAACGATCCGCAAAATACTGCGGATAATGAACGTTCAGAAATGGTAACCTTTATTAGCCTGGACCGTTCTGACGAAGAAGATGCTCCTAAAAAAGAGCCGCGGCATTCAATACTAAAGCGAAAAAAGAAGGATAAAAAATAAAATCAGGTATTTAAGAGGAGCTGTGACATAATGCTTCAATATAGTTACTATAACGCAGTACGCAAGAGGGCTCTAATGTTCGGAAAAGCCGAACACTAGAGCCCTCTTTGTGCTTGCGGGGCGTAAAGACGAAGTTACAAATGACTTCTGTCACGCTCCCGTTTGTTTTAATTATTAATTTTATTAGTCAACATATTGTTGTAAGATCTGCTTTAGTTGCTCCTCACCATGATAGCCCACTACTTGATCTACAACTTCGCCATCCTTCTTAATCATTAACGTTGGAATACTCATAATCCTAAACTTTTGTGCTGTTTCAGGATTTTCATCAACATCTAACTTAAAGAATTTTACATTAGGCATCTTCTCAGATAATGCATCAACAACTGGTGATTGCATCCGACAAGGGCCACACCATGTTGCCCAAAAATCAGTTAAAGTAACACCAGTCGCGGTATCTTGTTCAAAAGTTTGGTCTGTAGTTACATTTACTGCCATTTTCTATTCCTCCTTAATTACTTCTTACCGTTATTCTAACAAAACAATTATTAGATGTCATTTAGTTTGCTTACTTTTTTATAGTAAGTGATTATAAATTAACAATTGTTGCACCATCTCCACCAGCATTAGGGGCTGCATATGAGAATGATTTAACACGCGGATTGCTTTGCAGATACTGCTGAGTTCCCTTTCGTAAGGCCCCCGTTCCCTTTCCGTGAATAATCGTGACGGTTGAAAGGTTATTCAAAAGAGCATGATCGATAAAATTACTTAGTTCACTCATTGCTTGTTCATAGCGGTGACCACGAAGATCCAGCCGAGCCGATGTTTGCCTGGTTTGTGTTGTATGGACAGCAGCCCGTGGGCGACGACGAGCATCTTTTTCACGCGGCAGATCTTTTTTAGCTACCTTTTCAAGATTATTCTCATCAATTTCCATCTTGAGAATGCCAATCTGAACTTCCCACTTATGGTTTCCTCGTTTAGCTAACAATTCTCCATATTGTCCATATGACTTAACTAGCACAGCATCTCCTTTATGCAAGTCATGCTTCTGTTTCGCGCGTTGTAAGACTGAGTTATGTTGTAAACGTGGATTATCTTGATGGAGGGCATTAAGCTGTCCCTGCGCATCAATTAATTCGTTTTCTTTAACATTTTGTCCTTGTTGAATCTCAAGTTGACGTAAATGGTGGATTATTCGATCCGCCTTTTTCTTTGCCATCGATACTTGGTGGTTGGCTTTTGAACGGGCCTGCTCATATAACTTTTCGCGTTGTTCATTGAACCGGCCAAGCTTTTCATCAAGTTCACGTTGAGTTTGCTGATTAGTAGCCAACAATTTTTCTAAGCGTTCGCTTTCTTCACGAGCTTTTCTACGTTGCGCGACCAAATCACCAATCATATTATTGAGGTCTTGGCTATCATCACTTACTAGTGACTGGGCTTCATCAATAATTTGTGGATTGATTCCTAGACGACGGGCAATTTCTAACCCATTTGAACGACCCGGGATTCCTAACAGGAGTTTATATGTTGGTTGTAAAGTCTCCTGATCAAATTCCATACTAGCATTAATTGTTTTAGCACGATCATAACCATAAACTTTTAGCTCTGGATAGTGCGTAGTGATTACGACCATTGCTCCTTTTCTACCAATTTCATCGAGAATTGCCATTGCTAGGGCTGCCCCTTCTTTAGGGTCAGTTCCTGCTCCTAACTCATCTAATAGTACCAAACTTCGCTCTGTAATTCGTTCAAGGATCGTTTTTACCCCATCCATATGACCAGAAAAGGTACTAAGATTCTGCTCTAGTGATTGTTCGTCACCGATATCAGCAAATACATTATCAAACACCCCAATTGTGCTGCCTTCTTCTGCCGGAATAAATAATCCTGATTGACCCATTAGTTGAATAATTCCTAAGGTTTTAAGCGTAATTGTCTTCCCACCAGTATTTGGTCCCGTAATAATAATAGCCTGGTAGTCTTCGCCAATTTCAATATCATTTGTAACAACCCGCCGCGAATCAATTAACGGGTGGCGCGCCTTCCGTAACATAACATGATTTTCGTTATCAATCTTAGGTAAAGTCGCTTTAATATCATGCGCCCACCGTGCCTTAGCATTAATAAAATCTAAATGACCTAAAATAGCTTCATTTTGGCCAATATCATGGCGGTATGGAGTAATCATCTGTGATAATTCAATTAAAACCCGGCGCATTTCTTGGCGCTCTTCAATTTGTGCCTGCCGCAAACGATTATTAGTCTCTACAACTGCCGCTGGCTCAATATATAAGGTCTGCCCACTAGCACTTTGGTCATGAACAACTCCACCGAATTTATTTCGATACCGAGCGACTACTGGAATAACATAGCGATCATTACGCATTGTTACAATCGGTTCGCTTAAATACTTGGCACTTTTGCCACGCGTATATTGTTCCATTTGTTGATGAATTGCATTTTCGGTTTGCGCAATTAATTGGCGAATTCCATGTAGCTTAGCTGATGCTTCATCATTTATTCGTCCATCTGGATCAATTGACCGAACTAGGCGTTGGGTAATTGAAGGGATAGTTACCAATTGATCTACCTGATCATTTAATACGCGTAATTTAATCTTCTTTTCCCGCATTTGGTCAAAAAAGTTTTTGACACTCATACTTGTTTGAAGGACTTTTGCGATCTGTGCTAATTCAGTCCCATTTAAACTTGCTTTAATCTTGAGCCGTTTTAATTGCGGTTTAATATCAGCAAGTTGAGGGATCGGAATTCCGTCTTCTAACCTTAAAATATCTGCTCCGTCTGTAGTTTCAGTTAAGAGCCCCTGTACTTTTTGCGGGTCAGTTTGAGGTACAAGGTGTTGTAACTCTCGCTGACCAGCTGCTGAAACAAGGTAGGGAGCTAATTGTCCCTTAATTCGGTCAAATTCTAGCGTTTCTAAAATTTTATGATTCATTTTATCCTCCTTGAATTAGAGTATCAATCATTAAATGTGCCAGCCCTGGAGTCTGGTTAATAATAAGCTGTGCTAACTCCGAGGTTGCCATTTGCATCTGCCACCAGCCTGCAGGCCATAACTGCATAACAATCAAGACGACAAATATAATCAAATAACCAATTAAAAATGAAATAACACCACCTGCTAATTTATCAACAGTTCCTATTACTGGAATTTTCTTTATCCAGTTTAGCTGGCGAATTCCCCAATGGCAAAGAATTGACACAATCGTAAAAATTATCATGAAAGCAATCCCGTTATAAAAGAACAAATTACTATTCACATCTGCTAATAAATTAGCTGAAAAAGTCGCTTCATCCCCAATGCTAGGTAATAAAGATTTTAACCAACTGCCAACGAGTTGGGTTCCCTGTCGTGCAACTAGCCAAGCAATAATATATGTTCCTAACATTAAAACCATCGTCAATAATCCTCGTCGGTGACCATTAACAAAACAGCCAATTAAGATAAGAATAATAAAGGTTGTTAAAATCATTCCCGTATTCCCTTTCCTTTATTAGTAAATAAAAGGGACTGCGACACCATGTCCACAGCTCCCTTTTGTTAATAATTTAATTATCCTGCCTAAGCGGTTTCCAACGATTATTGTTAAGCTTTAAAGTTACCATCGTTATCAAGGAAAGTATTTAATACTTCTTCAACCATGTCCCATTCTTTGTCATCTTCGATTGGAACAAGGTCTTGTCCATCGCCATCTTCATTATCAGCAACGATGTAGGCTTGAATATCAACGGATTCATCGTTTTCTTGTTCTGCAGGGTAGATAAAAATGTATGATTTACCATAATCATCTGAGTCAAATGTAAACAATTCTTTGAATAATTGTTCATTGCCATTTTCATCAATTAACGTAATCATATTTTCGTTATTTTCTTGTTGTTTGCTCATATTAATTCCTCATTTTAGTTTAGCGACAAGCCGTCCATGCCGGTCTAAATAACTTTGTAAAATAAATGTCGCTGCTACCTCATCAATTACCTTTTTTTGTTTGGCACGTGAAATATCTGCCTCTTCAACAAGCATTCGATGTGCTTCTACCGTCGTTAAACGTTCATCTTGAAAGTCAATTGGAATATCTGGAAAACGTTGTTGTAGCAACTCACCGTAATGTTGAGAAGCCTCAACTCGAGGACCTTCAGTATTATTCATATTCTTAGGAAGCCCAATTACAAAACCAGCAACTTGTTCTTTTTCTACTAGTTCTGCTACACGTTCAATGCCAAAAACCTCATTTTCCTCATCAATTGGAATAATCTCAACTGCTTGAGCTGTCCATCCTAGAGGATCGCTGACTGAAATACCGACTGTCTTAGATCCAACATCTAATCCCATTAATCTCATTTAGCTTCACCATTATTCTTTAGGTATGACCGCACAAGCTCCTCGATTATTTCATCGCGTTCATGTTGACGAATCAAGTTACGTGCATTATTTAAGCGTGGAATATATGCAGGGTCACCAGATAAAAGGTAGCCGACAATTTGATTAATTGGGTTATACCCTTTTTCTTCTAGTGATTCATAGACTGTCTTTAACGTTTGGTTAATATCTTCCTGACGTTCTTGACCGAAATCAAAAAACATCGTCTTATCATTTGTAGCCATCAATCGTCACCTCCAGACATTCTCTTCAAACACACATTTTACTATATTATCACTAAAAGCACAATTTACATTTGTCAATTGTAAGTAAACGGTAATATGAAATTGGACCTAGTAGAATCACCTACTAAGTCCAAAATTTAGTATTTATTTATCTAAGTACTCTTTGGCCTGACTCAAAGCATCTTGTATGCCGGCTGGATTTTTCCCACCTGCTTGGGCAAGATTTGGTCGACCGCCACCGCCACCATTAATAGCGGGAGCAATGGCTTTGATCAATTCACCAGCCTTGACCCCAGTTTTAGCTTTGTCATCGCTAACCGCAACTAATAGGTTAGCCTTTCCAGCATTAGCTGTGGCAAGAACAAGCACATCGGAAAGACCTTTTGTCCGCCAGGTATCAGCAAGTTGCCGCAATTGTCCCATTCCAGCTACTTGTACCTCGGCTGCAATCAAGCTTCCTGCCTTGGTATCTTGCACATTTGCGAAAACATTATTAGCTTGTTGAGCCGCAATTTTAGCTTGCAAAGCTTCAGTTTGTTTTTGTGCTTCTTTTAATTCATTTTGCAATACTTCAACTTGGTGAGGAACTTCTTTGATCTGGGAAACCTTTAAGCTAGCTGCACTCTGCGTTAACAATTCATCCCGATCTTGCAGATATTTGAAGGCATCACTGGAAGTTACTGCTTCAATCCGCCGAACACCAGCACCAACGCCTCCTTCAGATACAATCTTAAAGAGACCAAGTTCATTAGTATTCTTTACGTGGTCACCACCACAAAATTCTGTGTTAAAGTCACCAATCTTAACAACTCGTACCTTATCGCCATATTTATCAGAGAAAAGAGCGATGGCACCCATTTCTTTAGCAGAGTCAATATCGGTTTCAACAGTTTTAACTGGAATCTCTTTCCAAATTTGTTCATTAACCATTTGCTCAACTGCTTGGAGGTCCTTAGCAGTAACTTGACCAAAGTGGTTAAAATCAAATCGCAAATAATGCTCCTCAACTAATGAACCTGCCTGTTGGGTGTGGCCGCCTAAAACATTCCGTAAGGCTTGGTCAAGTAAGTGCGTTGCGGTATGGTTCTTTTCAATCTTAAGATGACGAATACGATCAACAACTAGCTTATAACGAGCACCCTTCTTAATTGGCGCTGTTAATTCTACCCGATGAAGGTTTTGTTGATTTGGTGCATGTTGAACATCGACAACCCGTCCTACTTTCTTGCCATAATTGTCAATAATATCACCAGTATCAGCTACTTGACCACCCATTTCAGCATAGAATGGTGTTACATCAAAGATCAGTTCAATATTTTCATCACCAGGCTGTGCTTCGTCAGCTTGCTTGCCATCATGGGCTAAACCGATGACCTTAGCATTATCAACCGTCAAATCAGTGTATCCAACATACTTGCTTTCATCCTTAAAAGCTGTCCATAAGTCCGTCTGCACACCCATTCCATTATCCATGTCACGAGCGTTTCGAGCACGATTTTGTTGTTCCGTCATTGCTGCTTGGAAGCCGTCTTCGTCTACCGTCAGCCCTTCATCGGCTGCATATTCCTTCGTTAATTCAATTGGGAAACCATAAGTATCGTACAACTTAAATGCTGTCCGTCCATCAATCTCATTAGTATTATCTTGCTTTGCTTTAGCAATAACATTATTCAAAAGGTTTAATCCGCCATTCAAGGTTGCACTAAAACGGTCCTCTTCTGATTTAATAACTGAAGCAATGTAGTCAGCATTTTTAAGGACATCTGGATAGTAATCTTCCATTATCTTACCAACAGTTGGGACCATCTTAGCTAAGAATGGTTCATCAATTCCTAGCTTCTTTCCTGCAACGACGGCTCGCCGTAGTAAGCGGCGAATAACGTAGCCACGACCAACATTTGACGGTAATGCCCCGTCACCAATTGCAAAAGTAATTGTCCGAATATGGTCAGCGATAATCTTAAATTGAATATCGTCTTCCTTGTTCTCACCATATTTCTTTGTCCCACTAAAGTCTTCTGCCTGCTTAATAAGCGGCATGAACAAGTCAGTTTCAAAGTTTGTTGGTGCATTTTCAAAAATGGAAACAACCCGTTCAAGTCCCATCCCCGTATCAATGTTCTTATGAGGAAGCGGTTCATAGGTATCTTCTGGCGTGTGGTTGAACTGACTGAAAACAATATTCCAAATCTCCAAGTAGCGTTCATTTTCACCGCCAGGGTAGTTTTCTGGGTCATCATCTGCTAGATTATTAAATTCTTGTCCCCGATCATAAAAAATTTCTGTATCGGGACCAGATGGACCTTGACCGATATCCCAGAAGTTATCTTCATCAGCAATCAAGTGGTCCTTAGCTACTCCTACTTCTCGCCATCTGTTATATGCATCATGATCTTTAGGGTAGTAGGTAATATAAAGGCGTTCTGGATCAAAGCCGAACCATTCATCACTAGTTAACAATTCCCATGCCCATGGAATAACTTCATTTTTAAAGTAGTCACCAACCGAGAAATTCCCCAACATTTCAAACATCGTATGGTGCCGGGCAGTTTTACCAACGTTTTCAATATCGTTAGTCCGAATACTCTTTTGGGAGCTAGTCATACGGGGATTGTCTGGAACAACCTTCCCATCAAAATACTTCTTCATTGTTGCTACCCCTGAATTAATCCATAACAAAGTTGGATCGTTAACAGGGACTAGTGATGCACTTGGCATAATCGTATGACCATGTTCTTCAAAGAACTTCAAGTACATCCGTCGTACTTGAGCACTATTTAGTTGCTTTAATTCTTTCATCAAATCGCCCTTTCTAAAACAAAAACCACCATTGCGATCAGAGACGCCGGACGACGCGGTACCACTCTGCTTGCAACGATGGAATTCGTTTACCTCTTTAATTTCTTGGTTTTCCCAAGTCTTATTATCAAATTGTCTGAATGGGGAGCACTCTCACCAGAAAGTCAACTGTCACACTACCCCAGTTGTCCCTGAAACTTTCCCTCGGTATTAAGCATATCCCAAACGTGTCATATTATAGCGAACAATTACTTTAAAATCAACGGGAATTTCGTTCACGTCGATGCTGCCGTTGACGAGCACGCTTTGCTTTTCGGATTTTATGACGGACTTCAAGCTTCCGTTTCTGTTGCTCGTCTTCTTTAATTGCCTTCTTAATTCGTTTCTTATATCCCGGCTTAACCTTTTTCTTAGTCTTTTTAACGTAGCCCTTCATCGATGGATCAAGTTCATTTTGCCGGTGTTTATAGTGTTTCCGCCGGTTCCGATCATGAGTCGTTACTAATTGCCCATCACGAAGTTCTTTGGGAACGAACTTAACCCCACGTTCTTCTAATTTTGCAATTAAGTCATCCTCAGCTGGCTCATACAGGGTAATCGCAGTACCTTTCATCCCATTTCGTCCAGTTCGGCCTACCCGGTGGACAAAATATTCAAGGTCAGTAGGCAAGTCATCGTTTATTACCAATGAAACACCATCAATATCAATTCCTCGGGCTGCCAAATCAGTCGCCACAACGTATTGAAAATCAAGGTCCCTAATTTGGCGCATTGTTCGTTTACGGCGGCGGGCTTCAAGGCCACCATGAATCATCGCAACTTTTAGTCCCTGATTTTCTAAGTATTGTGTTAATTCAATAACCCGTTCCTTTGTATTAGCAAAGACCAATGCAAGATACGGTTCACCAAGCGTTAATAATCGATAAATTAATTGGTTCCGATCTTGTCCCTTCGTCGACATCAACCAATTATCAACATCTGGATTAATTACTGCTTCTGTCGGAATTTCCTCAATAACTGGATTTTCCATGTACTTTTTCAAAAATGGTCGTAACTTTTGAGGGATTGTCGCTGAAAAGACCATCATCTGTAAATCATCAGGAAAATGACTGGCAATTTGGTCAACTTCATGGAGAAATCCCATATCTAAAGTCATATCAGCCTCATCAACAACGAACATGTTAGCAGTATGGATATCTAATGCCTGACTCTTAATCAAATCTAATACCCGCCCTGGTGTCCCGATTACTAATTGCGGCTGTTTGCGGTTTAATTGTTCAACTTGATGTTGTTTATCAGTTCCCCCTACATAATTATGGATCGTTAACGGTTGGGGAGCATGTTTATTTAATTGCTTAGCAGCGTTATAGATCTGGTATGCCAGCTCACGGCTAGGAGTTGTAATCACCGCTTGGACCGCTTGATCTGCCGGATTAATCTTTGAAAAAATTGGTAGTAAAAAGGCATGGGTCTTTCCGCTACCTGTGGCTGATTGTCCAACGACACTGCGACCTGCCATAATTACAGGAATAACTTGTTGTTGTACTGGCGTTGGCTGACGAAAGTTTATTTCGTGGATTGCTGTCAGCAAATATGGTTGTAGCTGAAAATCAGCAAAAGTTTTATTACTCATTATATTTTCCTTTCATTTTTACGAGCATATGCTTGTGTTAACTGGTCTAATTCCGTAATTACTTGCTCAATTTCCGCTTCATCTTGTGCTTTAGCGCCACTAGCAAGTGGATGCCCACCACCATCATGCTTTTTAGCTAATTCATTAATTGTCGGACCCTTAGAACGGAGGCGGATCCGATAGTGTCCATCCTCTTGCTCAACAAAGATTGCCCACGCTATAACGTCACGAATCCGTCCTGGCAAAGAAACGATGGCCGAAGTTCCTGCTTCAGTCAAACCAAATTCCGCTAAAATCTCGTTAGTTAAAACAACATAAGCAGCCCCATTATTCAGAATTTTTAAATTTTCATAGACATATGCGGATAAGCGAGCTACAGGCAAAGTAATTTCATTTTCATGCTGACTAATCTTAGCTGCATTAGCTCCTGCAGCCATTAGCGCGCCAGCTACCAACATTGTTCGCGGGGTAGTTGCCGGATAAAGGAAACGTCCTGTATCGCCAATAATCCCAGCATAAAGTGCGTGCGCTGCCGCTTTAGGCAACGTTAAATCTGGGGCAAAACGTTGGTAAAAATTATAAATCATTTCTGAACAACTAGATGCATCAGGCTCAACCCACATAATATCACCAAAAGGTTCATCATTAGGGTGGTGATCGATTTTAATCAATTCATCTCCGTTGTCAAAGCGCCGATCGTCTATCCGTGGAGCATTAGCAGTATCAGTTACAATAACTAAGGCATCATCAAACGTATCATTATCAACTTCGTTCATCTCACCAATCCAATCAAAGCCTGGAATATGCTTACCGACAACATATATTTGCTTATAGGGAAATGATGCCCGTAAAATTTCTGCAAGCCCGATTTGTGAACCAATCGCATCTGGATCAGGACGTTGGTGTCGGTGGATAATTATTTTGTTGTACTTTTTAATTTGTTCAAAGATTGCTGTTAATGGATCTGCCATTATGCTACTCTCCTTACCCGATTAAAATTTAACACTAGGTTCTAGTATAGCAATAAAAAGGATTAACGACCAAGATTTATACAATAAAAAAGATGAAAATATTCGCTTGCTTTGCGATTACTTTCACCTTTGTTAATTTATTTTTCTTCGTTATCCTTAGCTTCACTATCAGCTGGAGCGGCCTCACTAGCGACGCTTGATTCAGCAGCGGCACTACTTGTATCTGCTGTACTCTCGGCAGCTGAGCTTGCTGGTGTAGCTGCACTTACTGGTTCATTAGCAGGTGTCTCACTACCGGCACGCTTAACAACCCGCGCAATAGCAACCATATCAAATGTAAGATAAATACCTTCACAATCTAAGGTTACCGTACGGTCAGCTTTGTTAATCGAATCAATCTTACCATGCATCCGGCCAATTGTTACAACTTCATCACCTGGGTGCAATTCATTCATCATTTCTTGATGTTCCTTACGTTGCTTTTGTTGTGGGCGAATCATAAAGAAATACATCAATGCAACCATTAAGATGATTAAAATAATGCTCGAGTATCCGCTTGCATTACTAGAGGAAGCAGCACCAAGGACAAAACTACTTAAACTATTCACAGTCTATCCATCCCTTCAAAAAGATAACTATCATTAACTTTAACAAATTTTAGGATAAAAAGCCATATGCTCTAATGATTATACAACAATTCTTGAACAAAACTTTTAATTTGTTGAGCTGCAATTGCTTGTTGAAGATTATTTATTAATCTATTTAATGTAAAAAGGTTATGTTGCAGAAGTAATTGTTCCCCATAAAATCTACCATCAATTATTAAATTATGAATCAACGCTCGTGAATAGCCAGTTTGGCAGACAGGACAGCCACATCCTTGCTCAAGCGGCCGTTTATCGAATCTAAAATGTTGGCGATCCAAATGAAGTGATTCTAAGCCCTTACCAACTAATGCAACTCCTTTGGCAGCCTTTTTAGCTGCTAAATCACTATCAATCAAATCGACTCCTGCTAAAACAGCAAACAACATTTGTGTTAGGGTAGTTGCTGTTGGGAGATAGCGGAGCTGTTCATTCGGTAACATTGAAACCATTTCATTGATAATTCGGTTAAATTCTTGATTGCTAAGCGTTGAAGGAATCCCGCTAATTTCATAACCAGCAAAAGCATCAGCCATTACTGCCTTAACGCTCTCTTGCCGCAACTTCTTTAAACCACCGCCAACAACATTAGCGAAAGTCATTCCAGCAACTTTTTTATTTATTTCCAACCATGCTTGGGTTTGTGCAACACCAGCAGCGAGGTCATCTACCGGATCATAGTAATCACCCGCGCGGTCAAAGCTTTGAAAGACATCAGCACCAAGTATTTTTTGAACTTTTAACGCTGTTTCCGGCTGCCAAAATTTTAATTGGCCCGTTTCTGGATCATGAAAGCGAACCCCATTATTTTTTTTACCACGTGGTTTAGCTAATTGGTAAGCGTAATCTGTTTGCAAATCAACTAACAGCAAACCATTCCAATGGTATAGCTGATGAAGATCACCTACTTTGGAAAGTTCTTCCCCATACTTTAACCACCATTTTAATCCATTAACTTTAGTAATCTTCACACCTATTTGCTCTAATTTCAAAGGCGCTAACCTTGCCAATTCATCCCCTGTTTGAACAAGGATAGGCGTTCTTACACGCTGATCATTTACCTGTAGTATCCCTGTTCGTGCAGTTTCATCAGCGTTATTAATGATAAATCGCAAATTATTCATTATATTCCCCTATTATTCTTTATCTGTTGGGTAAGCAATACCAAAATGAGTATAGGCAGCTGGTGTCACAAGCCGTCCGCGTGGTGTCCGACTGATAAAACCAATCTGGAGCAGGTATGGTTCATACATTTCCTCAATCGTATTTGTTTCTTCACCAATATTTGCAGCAATCGTTTTTAGCCCAACCGGGCCTCCATGATAGAAATTAATCATCGTTAGTAACATTTTACGATCAATTTCGTCTAACCCACGATCATCAACTTGGAGCAGTCTTAATGCCTGCTTAACAATTGCGGGATCAATACTTTGTTTCCCAGCTACCTGTGCAAAATCACGAACTCGTTTTAACAAGCGATTTGCAATCCGTGGCGTCCCTCGTGAACGCAACGATAATTCATGTGCGCCGTCATCTTGGATACTGGTGTGAAAAATTTTTGCTGAACGAAAAATGATATCTGTCAATTCGTCTTGAGTATAATAATTCATATGTTCAACAATCCCAAAACGGTCCCGCAACGGTGCAGACAGCATTCCCGCACGGGTTGTAGCACCAATTAGGGTAAAAGGAGGCAAGGGAAAATGAACCGGATGTGCGGTTGGTCCTTCACCAATAACAATATCAATATAGTAGTCTTCCATTGCTGAATAAAGCATTTCTTCCACTACTTTTGGCAACCGATGAATTTCATCAATAAACAAGACATCGCCTGGTTTTAGCTCATTGAGCAATGCAACAAGATCACCCGGCTTTTCAATGGCTGGTCCGCTAGTCGTCTTGATATTTACGCCCATTTCATTTGCGATTACCATTGCTAAAGTTGTTTTTCCTAATCCAGGAGGACCATAAAGCAAAACATGGTCAAGCGCTTCTTCCCGTGCCTGCGCCGCTTTAATGTAGACTTCCAGTTCATGTTTAATTTTTGGTTGACCAATATACTCACTTAAACGCTGCGGCCGAAGGGTTGTTTCAATTTCATTTTCTTCCCTGCCAGTTGAGTGGTCAGATAAAACGCCGTGATCATTTTCCACAACTATTACACCTCCTAGTTAAGTAAACGTAACGCTTGACGTAGGTATTCATCTGTTGCCATTCGTTCTTCTTTAATTAAACTTTTCTGTACCTTTTTAATATCGCGTTCCTTATAGCCTAGAGCAGTTAATGCATCTAAAGCATCCTTTAATTCAGCATTTATCGTTGGATCTTGCCTTGTCGTAAATAACGACCCGTTTGATTCTTTTGCTAATTTATCACGAAGGTCAAGGACGATTTGTGAAGCTGTCTTTTTACCGATCCCAGGAAATTTTGTTAAGTAGGAAATGTTGTTATTAGCAATTGCATCTACAAGTCCCTGGTGATCTGGATTAGCTAAAATTGCGAGAGCACTCTTAGGTCCAATTCCAGAAACATTAATAAGCTTCATAAATAATTGTTTCTCTTCTTGGTCGACAAAGCCAAATAACGAAATATCATCATCGCGAACTGCTTGATAAACGTATACCTTAACCTTTTCATCTGTATTTTCTTGATACCGGTAAGGATTAGCAACTAGTAATTTATATCCAATGCCATGCACATCAACAACAATATATTGGGGGGTAACAACTGTAATAGTTCCTGTAAAATATTCGTACAAATTCGTTCCTCCTTAAATTAAAATTCATGGTCATCAAAATCATCAGCATATGGCACATGAGAATCCTGAATTCGCTTAAACATTTTTTCAAGATCTTGATCGTTAAAATGTACAGTAACGGGACGTCCATGAGGACAATTAAATGGATTCTCGCATTGCGGCAATCTTTGCAATAACGCCTTTGCTTCCCGTTCATCTAAGTGATGGTTAGCCTTAATGGCCCTTTTACAACTCATCATAATTGCTGTTTTCAGCCGAAATTCTTGAACTGTCAATTTACCATTTTTGATTAACCAATCGATCATTTCTTTTGCCGTTTCTTCTTCTTGCCCCTCTTTAAACCAAGTTGGATGAGAACGAAGAATAAAACTATTTTGACCGAAAGATTCTAAATCAATGCCCACTGCTGTTAAAGTATCTAAATGCTGGGTGATTGTCAGCGCATCAACAGTCGAATAATTTAATACCAGTGGTACTAAAAAGTTCTGTTGGTCCGCGCTAACTTCGCCAATTTTTTGCCGATAATATTCATAATTTATCCGTTCTTGAGCTGCATGTTGATCGACAATATAAAGACCATCACCAGCTTGTGCGAGTAAAAATGTTCCCTGTAATTGTCCAATGTATTGCAGCTCTGGAAAACGTTTTTCTGCTTTATCAGATTTATCATGAACATCCAATTCTATATTTTGCGCCTTTTTTGTCCTGCTTGCCCTTGCTGGTGCCGATGAAAACAAAGGAATATTGTTTTCATTTTTATACCGCTCATCAAATCTTTGCATTAAGGGGGTATTTAAATCTGCAGCATTATGAATCACAACCGGTGCAATTAATTCACTATCATTAGCCTCAGCCTGCGCTGGGTTCTGAGCACCTAAAGAGGTAGCCGCGGTTGCTGCTTGCGCTTTTGCTGGCACAGTTGATTGTGGCTTGGCATGATAAGCTGGTGATGCTTCTTTTAAGCGCCGATCTAAATCAGCAACCTCATCTTCATTGGGGATGAATTGGTCAGCATCTACTTCAGGAATTAAGTTTTCAACTGAAATACGTTGGCGAATAGTCTGGGAAATCAGCTTTGTTAATTGTTGTTCCTTGCTTAGGCGAACTTCTCGCTTGGCAGGATGAACATTAACATCAACTAACACTGGATCTAAATCAATATTGATTACCGCAAGCGGATATCGGCCAACCATCAACTTTGATTCATAGCCTTGAATAATTGCCTTTGTCAGTTCAAAGTTCCGAATGTATCGATGGTTAATAGTTATTGTAATGTACTGTCGTGATGCGCGAGTTAATTCAGGCAATGATATATATCCGCTGATCTTAAAATCATCATCTTCACCCTGGATTGCTAACATCTTTCGGCCTGCTTTTACCCCATAGATTGCAGCAACCACCTGTTGAAGGTTATCATTTCCAGCTGAACGAAATAACTCGCGGCCATTGTGCGTAAAACTAAATGCTACTGCTGGATTAGCAAGCGCAAGACGGTTAATAATATCTGTTATCCGTGCTAATTCAGTTTGTGGTGACTTAAGATATTTTAAGCGTGCCGGAGTATTAAAAAACAGGTCCGTTACTTTAATATCGGTTCCTTGACGTGCAGGAGCTGGTTTCGTTACTAGCTCCTTGCCACCACGAATATGAATCATTGTCCCTTCAGATTGTCCAGCCTGTGCGGTTGTTAATATCACGTCTGCCACCGAGGCAATACTTGGTAATGCCTCGCCACGAAAGCCCATTGTCTGAACCTTAAATAGGTCATGTTGCGAGCTGATCTTACTAGTTGCATGGCGATGGAAGGCAATTGCAACATCTTCTTTAGCAATCCCGTCTCCATCATCAATCACGCGGACACTATCTAAACCAGAGTTTTCAACAATAATATCGATTCGGTGACTATGGGCATCAAGTGAATTTTCAACTAACTCTTTAATAATCGAAGCAGGACGTTCAATCACTTCACCAGCTGCGATTTGGTTAGCTAGGACATTATCCAGTTCATGAATTTTTCCCATCTATTCTCACCCCTATTTCAATTTTTGCTGCCACTTATATATCTGATTCATCACATCCATCGGTGTCATTCCCATTAAATTAAGTTCTTTTAGCTGATGAATAATCCGTTGATCAACACTTGATTCTTTTTTAACAGTTGGTGTTTCAAATAATTCAAGCTGGCCATTTTGCTCAACAACTGGGGCGGTTACTTTATCGTCCTTTACCGGTTCACTAACCTTTGCCGAAATTGGTTCCGCACGATAATTACTTGACTTCTGATCAGCTAATGATGGTAATTTTACATCTTTTTGCTCTAATTTTTGCAGAATTGCATCCGCCCGTTTTAGTAATGATGTTGGCATACCAGCCAATTTTGCAACATGAATCCCATATGACTTATCAGCTGGACCTGTGCTTACTTTGTGTAAAAATACTAACTCACCATTTTTTTCAGTCGCACCAACATGAACATTTTTTAAATGGTCGAGACTATTTTCCAATGCCGTTAACTCATGATAGTGCGTAGAGAATAGTGTCTTTGCCCGAACGTGACTATGAACATATTCAATAATCGCTTGAGCCAGGGCCATTCCATCATAGGTCGCTGTACCTCTACCAATCTCATCAAATAAGATTAGGCTACGATCAGTCGCATGCATCAATGCATTATTAGCCTCCATCATTTCAACCATAAATGTACTTTCACCAGAAATTAAATCATCTGCAGCCCCGATTCTAGTAAACACCTGATCAAATATCGGTAATTCAGCAGATTTTGCGGGGACAAAGCAGCCAATTTGAGCCATTACTGCAATTAATGCTAGTTGGCGCATGTAAGTACTCTTACCAGACATATTTGGTCCAGTAATAAGAAGAATATCAGTTTTATCATCCATCATAACATCATTAGGAACGTACTCTTGGTGTCCCATAAATTTCTCAACAACCGGGTGGCGACCATCCTTAATCTTTAATAGATGACCAGTATTCATTTGTGGACGAACAAAGTGATAGTCTTCACTGACAACTGCAAAACTTTGTAATACATCTAATTCAGCTAGTTGCTGAGCAAGCTTCTGTAATCGTTTAATCTGTGCCTTTACTTGCTCGCGAATTTTGACAAAGAGGTCATACTCTAAAGCGGTTGATTTTTCTTGCGCTCCCATTATCAATGCTTCTTTTTCCTTTAATTCAGGTGTAGAGAATCGTTCAGCATTAACTAATGTTTGCTTACGTTCATATCGATCCTGTGGTAACTTGTCAAGATTTACTTTTGTTACTTCAATATAGTAACCGAAGACATGGTTATAGCCAATTTTAAGATTATTAATACCAGTTAATTTTCGCTCGCGTTCTTGAAGATCGGCAATCCACTGTTTTCCGTTATTCATTGCATCACGATACTGGTCAAGCTGGTCACTATACCCATCTTTAATTACGCCACCATCAGTAATTGCAATCGGCGGTTCCTCAACGATTGCTTGATCTATTAGTTCAGCAACGTCGCTCAAGGGATCAAGCTGTCCTTGTAACTCTTCAAAGACTGGTGAATCAAGAGTTTCTAAAACATATTTAATCTTGGGAACTTGCTGCAAGGATGTTTTTAATTGAATCAAATCGCGTCCATTAACGCTGCCGTAAGCAACCCGACCTGCTAGACGTTCGAGATCATAAACCTTAATCAATTCTTGCTGTAAATTACTACGTTCAAAATAGTGATCTAATAATTCTTGAACTTTATCTTGACGCTCATTAATTGCTGCCGGGTTAATTAATGGTCGATCAATCCAGCGTTTTAATAGCCGGCTTCCCATTGCTGTCTTGGTTTCATCTAAGAGCCATGCTAATGTACCTTGCCGCTTACCACTCCGCATGTTTGTCATCAATTCAAGATTGGTCTTCGAATAGTGGTCAATTTTCATAAAAGAGCTTGGCTGATATGAAATAGCTTTTTGCATATGTGCCAGCGATCGCTTTTGCGTTGTTAATAGGTATGATACTAATAACGCAACAACATGTTTTTGTGCTGTTACATCAAGATCCTGGGTAAGATAACTTATTTCCGCATTTTTTAAAATCGTTGGCTGATGTGATTGAAGAATATTTCGTTGATTAAATTGCGTCGTTATCTCTGATGGTAAATCATCATCAACTACTATTTCCTTACTCTGCAAATTTACTAATTCATTAATTAGATCGTCAGTATTTGAGAGCGTCGTGGTCTTTAATTCTCCCGTTGAAAGGTCAGTATAAGCCAGACTGAAATTTTCTTCTTGACGGCTTACCGCTGCTAAATAATTATTATCGCGTGCTTGGTCACCATTAAGATCCATCTGTGTCCCAGGAGTTATCAGTCTCGTAACTGCTCTTTTAACCATTCCCTTTGCCTTTTTAGGATCTTCCATTTGCTCACAAATTGCTACCTTATATCCTTTATCAATTAAGATATCAATATAGTTATTAACAGCACGATGGGGAACTCCACACATTGGGATCGGATTTTTAGCACTATGATTTCTAGTAGTTAATGTCAGTTCTAATAATTGGGCCCCTTTAACTGCATCATCATTAAATAGCTCATAAAAATCACCAAGACGGTAAAATAAAAAAGCATCTGGATATTGATCCTTTACTTTTTGATATTGTTCCATCATTGGTGTTGTTTTTTTTGCCACTAATTTTCACCCCGTTAATAATTTTGATTTATTCGTTCTAAAATTTGCACAAATTAATTATATTTTCTGCTTTAACTTCACGCAAGTTCTTGTTTTTAAAAGAATAAAGAGACTGTAGGACGTACCCAGCCTCTTTATAGGAACTAAAAAAATTCAGCTTATTTAGCATAATCAACTGCTCGAACTTCCCGTATAACGGTAACTTTAATATGACCTGGATATTCTAACTGCTTTTCAATTTTGCGCTTAATATCATGTGACAAAGTTGTTGCTTGCAAATCAGAAATCTTCTTTGGCTTTACAATCACACGAAGTTCTCGACCAGCTTGAATTGCGTAACTATGGTCGACACCATCATAACTGTTTGCTATGCTTTCTAGTTTCTTCAAACGTTGGATGTACTGCTCTAATGATTCACTCCGCGCACCAGGTCGTGCACCAGAAATAGCATCTGCAGCTTGAACTAGAACAGCAATGACAGAAGTAGCTGGAACATCCCCGTGATGAGAAGCAATCGTGTTAATGACTACTTTATTTTCCTTATACTTCCGTGTTAATTCAACACCAAGCTCAACGTGCGAACCATCCACTTCATGATCAATCGCTTTACCGATATCATGCAACAATCCTGCTCGTTTTGCCAATGTAACATCTTCCCCAAGTTCAGCAGCCATAATTCCTGCTAACTTAGCAACTTCAATTGAGTGATCCAAAACATTTTGACCATAACTTGTCCGATATTTCATCCGACCAACAGTCTTAATAAGATCTGGGTGCATTGAATGAATACCCAAGTCAAATAACGCTTGTTCACCAGTTTCGCGTAATTGAGTATCCATTTGTTTGCGAGCCTTATCAACTGCCTCTTCAATTCGAGCAGGATGAATACGACCATCTTGAATCAACTTTTCAAGAGCAATCTTTGCAATTTCTCGTCGAACTGGATCAAAACCACTCAATACTACTGCTTCTGGTGTATCATCAATAATCAAATCAATCCCGGTTAATGTCTCTAAAGTCCTAATATTTCGACCTTCTCGACCAATAATCCGCCCCTTCATATCATCATTAGGAAGGTTTACAACTGAAACTGTTGTCTCTGAAACAACATCAGCTGCACTTCGCTGAATTGCCTCAACAATCAGTTTCTTAGCATTGCGTTCTGCTGTAAGTTCAGCTTCTTGTTCACTGTCGCGAATCATCACTGCCCGTTCAGTCTTTAATTGTTCTTTTACTTCAGATAATAGTAACTGTTTAGCGTCCTCTTGTGACATCTGAGCAACTTTTTCAACTTCTTGTTTTCGTTGATTAATTAACGCTTTCGCTTGTTCTTTTGATTGTTGTAGCTGCTCTTTTTCTTGATCTAATTTTCGTTCACGAACCCCAACCGCATTTTCACGTTTTTCAAGTGCGCTATCCTTATGATCTAAAGAAGTTTCACGTTGTAATAAGCGATCTTCTTGTCGTTGAACCTCATTTCGCCGTTGCTTTAATTCGTCTTCAACCCGTTCCCGGTATTGATGACTTTCTTCTTTTGCTTCGAGGATAGCTTCTTTTTTCGCCGTTGCTGCATCTTGTTTTGCTTTAGAAATAATACCTTTAGCATCATTATGTGCCTCTGCAACTTGCTTTTCATATGAAACCTTACGAATTACATAGCCTACAATAATTCCGACAACCATAGCAAGCGCGGCGAATATTAATAAGTTCATTATTTCACCTCCGCTTCAACTATTTTGTTGTTGGTATGAGTAAATTAATTTTACCGTGTCATGCAAAAAACATCACACAAGTTAAATTTTAAGCTTGCCACACTATGGTGTCAACTATTGAATTTACCAATTCAAAATAATGCTAATCCAAGGACACAAATAAGGTCCACTATTACCAAAATACAGTATTTCGGTATATAAATGGGTCCAACCATTCGGAAAATACCGAACACTTGGACCCGATTTATTTTGATAGCTTTAAGAAGCTACCCATTTCCTCTTGCATGCTGAAAGATAATTATTTTTTGCTTGCCTCTTCAATTGTTTCCTGCTTGCTTTCACCAGCTTCTTTACTTTCTTTATTAGCTGTTTTTTCATTTGCATTTAATGGTTCCATTCCGTTAGCAACCCGAACCTTATCCATCAATTCGTTCATACTATCAGGATGTTCTTGAAGCCATTTCTTTGCATTTTCACGTCCTTGGCCAATCCGTTCGCTGCCATATGAGTACCAAGCCCCACTCTTATCAACCAGTTCGTTTTCAACGGCCATATCTAATAATTCGCCAGTCTTTGAAATTCCTTCACCATACATAATGTCAACTTCACAACGTTTGAATGGTGGAGCAACCTTGTTTTTTACAATTTTTACCTTAGCCTTATTTCCAACCACATCCGTACCATTTTTAATCTGTTCAGCACGGCGGATTTCCATCCGAATCGTGGAGTAAAATTTAAGAGCACGTCCACCTGTAGTAGTTTCAGGATTACCAAACATTACCCCTACTTTTTCACGAATTTGGTTAATAAAAATAGCAATTGTCTTAGTTTTATTAATCTCACCAGATAATTTACGAAGAGCTTGGGACATCAAACGGGCTTGCAATCCAACATGAGCATCACCCATATCGCCATCAATTTCTGCACGAGGAACTAATGCCGCAACTGAATCAACAATTACCAGATCAACAGCTCCGCTAGAAATCAAAGCATCAGCAATCTCTAGTCCTTCCTCACCACTATCAGGTTGTGAAAGAAGCAAGTCATCAATGTTAACTCCTAATGCTTCTGCATACTGTGGGTCTAAGGCATTTTCAGCATCAATATAAGCAGCTGTTCCTCCCTGACGTTGCACCTCGGCAACAGCATGCAAGGCAACTGTTGTCTTACCAGAACTTTCAGGACCATAAATTTCTACAATTCGTCCACGCGGGTATCCACCAATGCCAAGGGCCTTGTCGATTGCTAAGGAGCCACTAGAGATAGAAGCAATCTTCATATCCGTAGCATCACCCATTCGCATAATAGAACCTTTTCCAAAGTTCTTTTCGATCTTTCTGATTGCAACGTCTAATGCTGCTTTTCGTTGGTCAGCCAAATCAAATTCCTCCTTTTTTACGGAATATCCGATAACTAATAATAACAGTTTTAACAAAAAAAACAAGAAAAAACTGAACAAAAGTTCGTTTTAAATTTTTAATTCATGATAAATCATCTGTAAACCATATTGAACGCTTAATATCCGAATTGCCTGCCGACCGATATATGGTGCAAGATGAAGTTGGCGGGTGATAGTTGGACGCCCTTTAATCGCTAAACCAATCCAAACCGTCCCTGCAGGTTGTCCTTCTAAGGAATCAGGACCTGCCACTCCTGTAAAGCCGATGCCAATATCAGCATTAAGTTTTTTCCGACACCCTTCACTCATGGCAGCTGCCGTTTCTGAACTTACCACCCCATATTGATTTATCAGTGTAGCAGGAATATCTAAAAGATTTTCTTTAACACTTGCTGCATATGTAACAAAACCACCATTAAAAACATTCGAAGCTCCCGGAACCGAACAGATTGTACTTTGGAACATTCCCCCCGTCAGACTCTCTGCTGCCGTCAATTTTAATTGTCGTTCCCGTAACAACTCAACAACTACTTTTGCGAGTGAAAGATCATCCCCAAGACCGAAAAAGTACGGTTCTTCAACTTGTAGAATTGCTGCCTGAGCTTGGTCAATTCTCTGTTGTGCTACTTCAGCTGGAAGGTCATGAACAGTCAGGCGAACCTGAATGGCAGTCGGTTGGACATATGATGTGATCACAACTGATTTAACATTTGCAGTCGCTGCTTCAATCTCATCCATTAATTGTGATTCTGGACGCCCTAAAAAGTTTAATGTTCTGCTAACTATTTGTTTTCCAGTTTGATAATGACTTTGAAGCTTTGGTAGTAAACTCTTATCGACCATCGCCTTAAATTCTGCTGGCGGCCCTGGTAAAACGGCGATTACTTTACCATTTGTTTCATACCAACATCCTAATGCTAGACCGACGGGATTTGCTAATGGTTCACCTCCTGCAAGGTATTGTGCTTGGCGAATATTTTCAGGTTCCATGGCAATTTGGCGTTGTTTAAACTTTTCCTGAATCCATCTCCAGTGTTGCTGGTCTGTCTGAAGGCCGGTTCCCATTGTTCTTGCGACAGTAGGCATTGTAATATCATCAGTAGTCGGACCTAATCCACCACAGATAAATACTAGCTGTGACCTGGTCAAGGCATGATTAATTACCCGCTCTAACCGGCTACAATCATCATCAACTGTTGTTTGATACGTGGCCGTAAGATCTAACTGAGTAAGCTTATCGGCTAAATAAGCAGCATTAGTATTAGTAATTTGCCCTAAAACCAGCTCGTTTCCGACTGAAATGATTTCTGCATCCATCAAATTTCACCCCTATTAATATATATACGTAAATTATAACGATTTTCACTAAAATAAAAAAACTTGTAGTCAAATTCTAATTAAACTACAAGTTCTTAAATTATTTAAATCCGTCAGAAAAAACACTACGGCCCTGAATAAAGTAATCCACACCAGAGTAAATTGTAAAGAATAGGCAAATATACAACATAATTTGTCCAAACGGAATATTCCACATTGCGAAAATAACATTGTTTAATAGCAAGAAAATAATCGCAATAAATTGAGTGGTTGTTTTTATCTTACCAGGCATTTTAGCAGCAAGAACAACACCATTTTGTTCAACCAGCAAAAGGCGGAGTCCAGTAACCGATAGTTCACGCCAAATAATAATCGCTGTCACCCATGATGGCACAACACCATTACCAGTTAAGACAATAAAAGCCGTCATTACTAATAGCTTATCTGCTAACGGGTCGGTAAATTTGCCGAAATTAGTTACCAAATGGTCGCGTCGTGCAATTCGGCCATCAAGGTTATCAGTAATTGTAGCTGCGATGAACAGAATGGCTGCAATCAATTGCGCAACCGGGATTGTCGCACCCAAAAAGCTTACGGCTCCCCATCCCTGCAACGGCAATACCATCAATAATAAGAAGAAAGGGATAATAATCAAACGAACAACAGTTAATTTATTAGGTAAATTCAAAATCTACAACTCCTTTAACAATGCAAGTTAACGAGCCGGTTGGCTGTTTGGACGGCTAGTATTATTAGCATTTGAGGGCCGCGTAGCATTGTTTGATTGATTAACTTGTGATGAGGATTGGTTATTAGGCGCACTTGAAGATTGACTTGAGGCACTGCTACTCGATTGGTTTTTACCAAAGTTAATTGTTACATTTCGTGTGTTTTGGTAACGTCCATTATCAGTAAAGTCAATGTCTTGATTACCAATCTTCATTTTGGTTGCTCGTGCATTACCAACTGTAATCACTAATGATGTTGTATCACGACCAATCTTTAAATCAGTCTTTTCATTGTTATTAAGCGTTCTGTTCAACAAGGTGTTATTGTTTGCCCGTACCTGCATCCATGAGCGGTCACTGGTCTCAATATGTAAACTTGTATCTGCATTCAATTGGTCTGCAGTATAGGTAACATTAGTATCGTTACGATTTGGTGCTTGTTGAAGCTTGATAGCCTTAGACTTGCTTTGCTTAGTACTTGCCTTTTTTGAAGATGTCGAAACTTTTTTACGACTTTCCCCAGAAACAGAAACCGAGCTATTATCAATTCGCGTAGAAGAATCACGATGGTTACGGGCGATTGCTGTAAGCCAAATAGCCGCTAAAACTAGCACAATTACACACGCGATAATAATTGTTGGCATATAGTTGCGAACTTTATCAACACTACCGCTAACTGTTTTTCGTTGGCTTGCACGTGTTTCCACTGCCTGTGCTAAGTGATCAGAATATTCTTCAGTCTTAGTTTGTGGTAATTGATCATCATATTTTTGCAATAATTCATTACCATCTAAGCCAACCATATTAGCATATTGTTTAATAAATGCACGGACATAAAAGTCCCCTGGTAATTCATCAAAATTTTCATCTTCAATGGCAATCAAATATCGTTTTTGAATTTTTGTTACCTGTTGAAGGTCATCAAGGGTATATCCTTTTTCTTCACGTGCTTTTCGCAAAATTTTACCAATTTCAATTTTTTTTTGATCGTTCTCGTTCTCGCTCATTGTTCTATCTCCATTTTTATTCTTCTTTTCCTTACTCTTGGATATTATATCATGCTCGCTTCTATAAATTAGCTAATAAATTTATAATCTTATCAGAAAAGTTAAGTTTACTGATGTTGTGGGACTACTTGATATACTGAGATGCCTTGAGGAGTAATAAATTCCTGAGCAACTTGATAGAGGTCTTCGATAGTAACCGTCTCAAGCATCTGGATTTCATCCATTAAATTAGCACCAGCAAAAAGGTCTCCGGCATATCGATTTGCAATGGATTCTGGTGAATCTAATAACCCTATTAACCGTCCTAATTCAGCATTTTTTATTCCTTCAAACCTAGTCCGTGCTGCCTCAATTTGTTGATCAGCGCTTTCTAAAATCTCAATCACTTCATCGGCAAAACGTTCCATTTGATTAGTATCAGAACTAAAGTACGCAAAGTGAAATCCACGTTGCATTTCAAAGTTGTAGCTAAAAGTATCATCGAGCGTTTCGTTATTATATAAACGAAGGTAATTATCTGAGGTATCGTCAAATAATACATCTAATAATAAATCAACTGCTAACTTGTAATGCAAACGTTCTTTACCATCACTGAACTGCTTTGTTCCTCGTAATCCCACCATTACTTTAGGACGAACAATATCCATCGTCAGCGACCTAAAAGGAATTACATCATGGGCAGTTGGGTCATTTAGCTTAAACAACCGTTGTGGCTTCTCAGCAGGCGCAAAAACTTTTTGTTGCTGATTTTGTTTTATCCACATCATCGTTTCATCTGGGTCTAACCGACCAACCAAAAACAAATTCATATTCGCAGGCTGGTAAAAGGTCTTATAAGTATCCATTAAAATCTCAGGAGTAATATGACTAATTGATTCAACAGTACCTGCAATATCAATCCGCATTGGATCTTTTGGATATAAATTCCCCAAAATTCCTAAATATAACCGCCAGCTTGGATCATCCTCATACATTTGAATTTCTTGTCCAATAATTCCTTGCTCCTTTTTCACAGTTTTCGCTGTAAAATACGGATCTTGAACAAAATCTAGCAATACATCTAAATTTTCGCGAAGGTTACTTGTTGTAGAAAACAAGTAACTCGTCTGGGTAAAACTGGTAAAAGCGTTAGAATCTGCCCCGAGTTTTCCGAAAAGATCAAAGGCATCATGATCTTCCTTTTCAAACATTTTATGCTCCAGAAAATGGGCTACCCCATCAGGAACTGTAATTGCATCTTTTTGTTGGTAGGGAATAAAGTGATTATCAATCGACCCAAAGTCAGCCGTCATAATTGCATATGTCTTATGATAGCCTTCCATCGGTAATAATTGAACCTTTAAACCGTTTGCCAATTTCTCACGATAAATGGACTGGTTAAATTTTTGATAAACTTGTTTATCCATGTAATTATTTCTCACCACTTAATAAATAAACTGCTTGAAGTTTCATTAGCTTCGCAACACGAGATACATCTGCAGAAGTAACTTTTCTTATTTCTGCGATAAAATCATTATTTGATTCATTAACTAATTTTGCTACTAATTGTTGCTCTAACACATTGCTTGCTAAATCATGCCCAGCACGATATTGGTTAATCAAACTATCCTGAACTTCTTTTAAGGTTTCTGTTGAGAAATTCCCTTGTTGAATTTCTATTAATTGTTGCTGAATCAGTTCTTGTACTTTTTCTTGATCGCTAGCTTGGACACCAGTTTGAACGCTTACAACGCCATTGAATGGTAACATGCGACTAGCTGCATAGTAAGCTAAGCTAGCTTTTTCTCGAACATTGGTAAATAACTTTGAGTAAGGTGTTCCTCCAAAAAGGCCATTAAATACTAAAGCCGCATAATAATCTTGGTCATGGTAATAGATTGGTAATGAATATGCCAAATTTAGTTTAGCTTGACTAACTTGTTGGTACTCCGTCTTTCGCTGAACTTGGTCATAGGCTAACTGATGATACAATGGGGAGTCACTGTTGACTAATCGATCCTTAAATGGCAACTGCGCAAAAACATCTTGTACTAATTGAAGGTCGATATCACCTAACACAAAAATATCTACTTTATCTTGACTAATCATTGATTGATATGTCGATACAAGACTTTTAGCTGTTAAACTATCAAGATCATTAATCTGTCCAAAACTCGGTACCTGCATCACTGAATCATCGCGGTAGTATAAGCTCATCAAACGCTGATTAGCTAAGAACTGCTTATCATCGTACAATGACTTAATCGCACTTTTTAAGTTATTAGACTGAATTCGAAAAGTAGGACCGTCAAATTCACCATCATCAATCAATGGATGAAACAGTATCTCGTTTATTAATTCGCTTATCTTTTTAAATAAATCTTCGCTAACAAAGCGATTGTTAACGAAACTTGCACGTAATCGCACCGTATGCATTTTTCCTAGACGATTAACGTATAAGTTAACATATGCCCCATACAAGGAAGCTAACTGACGCGCTAGGGCTGTCTGGGTTGGATAGCGATGCGTACTAGTCTCTAATAGGTTTGCCAATAAATTTCGTGCGGTAGCATTTGTTGGTGTTTGCGGAGTCGCAAAATCTATTAAGACGTGATTCATCTTAAATTGTTTTGTGGGTATCATGTGCAAATCCACGCCACGGGCAAGATTAAAATCCACGTTCTCTTTCTCCCTTCAATATAAAGTGCAGCAAGTGTTTATTTATGAACTGCACCCCATTTTCGTTCGCATTATCATACTGAATAATGATACGTTAAATATGAACAAATTACAAACCGATTACGAAAATTCGTTATATTTTTGTCAATTAATTTAGTAAGTAATGCTATTTCATTTTGTTTAAAAGATAATAGCGACCAAGCATTGACTGTAACAATACACTAGGCCGCTAAATATTTACTAATTGTTATCTGGTCCGAGATAATTACTGTCTTGACCGAACCACTTTTCATTAAGCTTTCGTAATTCACCATTTTTTTGAAGATTGCCAAGCCCATTATTAATCTTTCTTTTCAGGGTCTTATCGCCTTTCCTCATCCCTACCGCAAAGTGTTCTACTGGTAATTCTTTACTAATGTAGGTTCGATAGGAATTACTATTTGGCTGGTGCTTAATGTAGTAGTTCGCATACACTTCATCCATAAGTATTCCTTGGATACGGTTAGCATTTAAATCAATAAATGCATTAGGAAAGGTGTCATATAAGACTGGAGTATGATTCTTTATCTTATCTTTTAAAAGTTTGGGCTTCTCATCTAATACTGTTACCCCTGTTGAACCATTTTGGACCCCTAATACCTTTCCTTTCATATCATTTAAATTCCTTATGTCGCTTTTCTTCTTTGTTACAAGAATTTGTCGATTCTCTAAATAGTAACGACTAAAAGCAACCTTTTTTGCACGACTTGGATTAACAGAATAACCATTCCATAACAAGTCAATTGTTCCATTCTTTAACTCTGTTTCTTTCATCGACCAATCAATCGGTTGAAAATCAACTTTTATTCCATACTGCTTAAAAACAGCCCGTGCGAGATCAACATCATAACCTACTAACTTCCCATTTTTTTGACGAAACCCCATGGGAACAAAGCTATCATCTAGTCCTACAATTACACGTTTTCGTTTTTCAATCCTATTCCAAGTATCCTGGGTGTCCGCGCGCTCGGTAACACTTTCACAGCCACTAAGCAGAATTGCGGGAACCAGTAATAGAAGAAGCAGCCAAATTGCTTTTATTTTTTTCATTTCTGCTTCCTCCCTTACTATTCACCTTGCCGTTGGTCTATTGGCTGAACCTTTAAGATATCATCAGCAATATCTTGAGCAAAGTCTAAATCGTGAGTAACAATTAATTGGGTCATTCCATCTTTTTTTAACCCTAAAATAATATTTGCGACATCTTTTCGTAAATTAGGGTCTAATGCTGACGTTGGTTCATCGTAGCAAAGAATTTTAGGTTTCATTGCTAATGCACGGGCAATCGCAACCCGTTGCTTTTGACCCCCAGAGAGTTGATATGGATACAAGTTTCCCTTAGTATTTAATCCTAATTCTTCAAGTAATTTTTGTGCTTCTGCAATTGCCTCTTGCTTATCTTTCTTTAATACCATGATCGGTGCCAGAGTAATATTTTCCATTACTGAAAGATTAGGAAAAAGTTTATAGTCTTGAAATACTACCCCGATTACACGGTCAGCTGCATCAGTTCCTTGCGGGTCAAATTGACGCCCATCAATGAAGAATTCGCCACTATCAGGCGTCTCCAATCCTGTTATACAACGAAGAAGGGTCGTTTTACCAGCACCGGAAGGCCCAACAATGCAAAGTATTTCACCATCTTTAACTGTTAAATTAACACCATCCAAAATTTGCCGGTTACCAAAACTCTTTTTTAAATTTCGAACTTCTAACATTTGTCATTCCTCCCTTACTTAAAGTATGCGTAACATTTCTCAACTTGCCGCAAGATCAAGGTGCAAATCCCAACTAAGATAAGATAAATCAAACCAACAAGCATTAACGGAACCAAGGTGACGTCTCGTGAAGTTGCAACATTTCCAGCCCGTAGTAAGTCGCCAAGACCAATAACATATACCAACGATGAATCCTTTACTAAGTTAATAACTTCATTTCCGATCGATGGAATAACGATTTTAATTACTTGCGGAATAATTATTTTACGAAGTGTTTGCCAGTAACTTAACCGTAAGACACGAGCTGCTTCAAATTGTCCTTGATCCACTGATTGAAAACCACCACGAAATATTTCAGCAAAGTAGGCAGCATAATTAAGAATGAATGCAACAAGAGCCGCATCATAACGTTCAAATACGATGCCGATGATTGGTAAACCGTAAAAAACAAAAATTAACTGTAAAAGTAGCGGGGTTCCACGCATTAACCAAACATAAATTTCTAAAATCCACTTAAGCGGCTTAATTTTAGAAGTTAATCCTAAGCTAACTAAAATCCCTAGTGGAAGTGAGCCAACAAGTGTCCAGAAGAAAATTTGAAGAGTAAGCAGCGCTCCTTGAAATAATGAAGGTAAAATTTCACTTATGTATTGCATTGACATTTATCATTGCCTCCTTAAATAATTGCTTTGTTAAATAACAGTTAAAAAAATCCTCTAGGAATTAATTCCTAGAGGACGAATAAGTCGTGGTTCCACCTCACGTTTACAAACATCTCACAATGTCTGCCTCATCAAGTCTACTTAAAAGTTTGAAATCAAAAACGCCCTCGAGCCAAATGGCTACGAGGGCGTTTCCGCGGTTCCACCTCATAATGCTACCTTCTCACGAAAAATAGCCTTAGTGAGTTCATTAAATAAACTCCGTGCTGTAACGGGCTTCCCCGAGTCTTCCTACTGTGGACTTCAGAAGACCAACTCACAGATGTGATTCAAACTTTAGTATAGGTCTACTTCCACCAACCAAGACTCTCTTTGCTATACTTAAAATTCTACTAGTCTGTTCACTGTCATTTATGATGTTGTAAATATCCTATACTGTAATACCATTCATGTCAAGCATTATTTTAAATTTGGTTATCATCTATCGACCATCGATATAGTGCTCTAATTGGCCAAAAAAGCACAACAAAATAAATTAGGTTTAAGGCTAACGTTGGTGCTAACGTATAAACAAGATAATCACCAAAGCCAACATTAGTAATATCAATAAGGTAATAAGCCCAATAATTAAGGGTTTCAAATACTACAAGATCGACAAAATAAATCATAATCATCGATAGGAATGATGAACTAAAATAGTGCGATAAAAATTTTGTCATCGCAACTACGAGCGGGTATAAAAATATATATAATCCTAAAATACCAGAAAAATATAAATCGTATACTGCTCCTGCTGCAATAGCAAATGGAATTAGCGGTATTTCAATATCATCTTGAAAAAAGTAGGATAATACTAGCCACAATAAAACAAGTTCACTAACCATTGAATATGGGTAGCTAAAAAACAGCGGCGCCCACACATGGCTCAAGGCGCCATCCAAAAACAAACAAACAAACAGCCCTATTGGGAATATATATTTTAATCGTGATAATCGGTACATACTTATCACTCCTGTGAGGCGGCTTCAGCAACTGTAACAATATTAATATCATTAAAATCAGTTGCCGGAGTAATATAAATCTTCTGAGCAAGGCCATAATCATCTTTACCGACGCGAGATACCCGACCAACGTAAAGCCCTTTAGGAGTAATGCCACCCATTCCGCTTGTGACTACTTTTGTTCCCTTTTTTATCTTCGCTTTTGAAGTTACTTGACCCATTTCAAGTTCGTTATTTGCTTCATCATAGCCAGTAATAATACCATTAACAACCTTACCATTTTGACCATCTACAGTAATGGCAAAACGATTTGAAGATTCACTAGTATCACTTAGTAATTCAACCTTACTATTAGTCTTATTAACTTCGGTAATTCGACCAATCAAACCACTGCCACTCATCACGGGCATATTTTTCTTAATGCCACTAGATTGTCCCTTATTAATCACTAACTGTCGCTGCCAAGATGATGGCGTACGCATCAAAACTGCAGCAGTGACCGTATTATAGTCAGTCATCGAATTATTTAATTTTAACTGTTGTTTTAATTGCTTGTTTTCATGTGCCAAAGTCTGATCGCGGACCTTAGTTTGTGCTAATTCTGTCACCTGTTGTTTTAACTCACGGTTCTCAGAATAAGTATTCATTAAACCGTTCACTGAACTAACACTCGTCTGTGCCCAATTTACGGGGAGGGCAACTGCACTATCAACAAACCCAACAATATCATTCCCAAATTGTTGGATAATTGGTGGTGTATTTCGTCTATTCCGTAAAGAGACAGAGCCTGCCATTAATCCAAAGCAAATAACTAGAATTACCACAGCAATAACTAATCGGCGATTGGAAAAAAATTTCTGCATTATGTCCCTCCAATGCATACACAAGGTAATTAAGACGGGGCTTGCCAAACAATCTTGCCTGGCGATGAGCCCCGTTAACCATTAGTTAGTACCAATGATGATTTACTTATGACCTCTTAATGCTAGAGAATCATGGTTATTTTTTCTTCATTACATCAATACTCTTTAATGACTCACCAGTACCAATAGCAACACAATCTAGTGGATCATTGGCAATAAAGACTGGTACTTTGGTAGCATCAGCAATTACATCTGGTAAATGCTTCAATAATGCTCCTCCACCAGTTAGGACAATCCCATGGTCGATAACATCGGCAGCAATTTCAGGGGATGTTTCTTCTAATGTACCTTTAATTGCAGTAATAATACTATCAACAACATCTTGTAAAGCCGTCGATACGTCCTTTGCCGATACCTGCATTGTCTTTGGTAAGCCGGTAACAAGGTCACGACCACGTACCTGGGTTGTTCCCATTTCTTCTGCTGCCTCAACTGATGCAGAGCCAATATCCCACTTAAGCTTTTCGGCGGTTCGTTCCCCAATCAATAAATTCATATGCTGACGAACATACTGAACAATTGCATCATTCATTTTATCGCCAGCCATTCGAATAGAGCGGCTCGATACAATACCGCCTAAAGAAATAGTAGCAACATCAGTAGTACCACCACCAATATCAACAACCATGCTTCCAGTAGGATCCATTACTGGTAAGCCAGCTCCAATCGCCGCAGCAAATGGCTCCTCAATCACGTAGGCATCACGAGCACCAGCTACACGAGTCGCATCGATAACTGCACGTTTTTCAACTTCTGTAATACCGCTTGGTACACATACCATCACATATGGTTTTCCATTATTTCCTAACGTTTTATCAATATAATACTTCATCATTGCAACAGTCGTGTCGTAATCCGCAATGACACCATCCTTCATTGGCCGGATGGCAACAATACTTTCTGGTGTTCGCCCAATCATATCACGGGCATCACTGCCAACGGAAATTACTTCGTTGGTCTTAGCATTACGGGCAACAACTGATGGTTCACGCAATACAATTCCTTTTCCTTCAAGGTAGACAATTGTATTTGCGGTACCAAGGTCAATGCCAAGATTTTTTGTTCCGATTCCTAGCAATCTGCTTCTTCCCTTCATCTTTAAAATCAAATTAATATCGTGCATATTATACCATAGCCTCTCGGTACATACGAACATTAATATACATTAATACTGATAAAGAGACGCTATCTCACGCAGAAATTAAAAATTTCTTTACTTTTTAAAAAGTGACTTATCTTCACGCCAACTATAATAGGAGTCCCGCCCAACAATCATAAAATCAAGGAGGTGAATTCCTATAATTTCGCAGCCACGTTCCAGACGACGAGTGAAAGAGTCATCTTGATTAGATGGCCGAATATCACCAGTTGGATGGTTATGAATCATCACAATCCCATGCGCGGAACATTGAAGAGCATACTGAAAAATCTTATCAGGATATGTCACACATTCACATCCGCCACCGATAAATAATACTTTCCAGTCAATAATTTCATTATGAATATCGGTACATGCAATGCAAATATTTTCCTGCTCTTCTCCTTGGAATCGTGCAACCATGCTGCGGCCAAGTTCTACACTAGAATAAGCATGACCTACAATCTTTTCATGGCTTTTTGCTACTAACTGTCCTAACTCAAGCGCTGTAAAAAAGTTAACCATTTCTGGCGCCCAATCTAGCAGCTCTTCTTTTTCCGCTCGTGATAATCGTTTGATCGCTAACGGAGTAGGACATTTGCGCAAAAATCGCTGGCATAATTCTTGCTTTTTAGTACCCGTGCTCTCAGGAAATGCGTCAAATACTAACTTTACATAGTGATTAATCATTTCATTTTCCATAAATAAACATTCTCCTTTTTAACCCTCTATATATTTAAATACGAAAAATTTTTGATTTTGCACTTTTTATTTTGTAAATAATTTACGAACATCTGAAATAAAGTAGAGTGAGCCTGTAATAATCATTACATCTTCTGCATTCATTTGACGCGCAATTTCACTAATTCCAAGCTGCCATTCATCTGCAACTTGAACGGGATATTTGGTTGGAATATCGCTGATTCCTTCTTTAAGATCTGCACTTGGCCGCTTTGGCCCTGGCCCAGCAAAGTGTGTTACTACTAAATGAACGTTTCCTAGGCTTGCAAGTTCACCGAGCATTAAATCGTATTGTTTATCAGCTAAAATAGCAACAAGAATATAAACTTCTCTTTCAGCAAAATCCTCTTTAATTGTTTTAACCAGTGCTTGAATTCCTGGCAAATTATGAGCACCATCAAGTAATACTAACGGCACTTCGTTAACCTCTTCAAGTCGTCCCGGCCATGTGGTCTCCTTAAGTCCTTTAATTAATGCATGACGATCAAGAGTAAGTTCTTGTTGTTTCATAAAAGTTTCAACAGCCGCAATCGCAACTGCAGCATTTTCAACTTGGTAATCCCCGCCTAAACCCAGCTTAGCCTCTAAACAATGTATTTGGGGACTCTGATATTTTATTTTGGCCAAAAATTGGTGACGATGAATTTTTTGAACAAAAAATTCATTTCCTAGTTCGCATATAGGCGCCTGCTTACGCTTAGCATCATTAATAATTGTTTCTCTTGCCTCTTGCGGTAAATCACCAATCACAACTGGAACCTGCTCTTTTATTATTCCAGCTTTTTGCGTTGCAATTTTTGTTAATGTATCGCCAAGATATTTCATGTGATCCCACCCTACTGTTGTAATTACACTAACAATCGGTGTAATTACATTTGTAGAATCGTAAAGCCCCCCAATACCAACTTCCAATAGTACAACATCAGGTTTCTTTTCAGCCATGTAGCAAAACATTAATGCCGCATCGATTTCAAACTCAGTCGGCCCGCCTGTTGGTAGCTCACAATCTAATTTTTTGACAACCGGTTCAATTCGTTGTACTAATCGTAACAGGTCATCATCACTAATCTGAACGCCATTATACCCAATCCGTTCATTAAAGCGGGTAATAAACGGGGAGGTAAAACTTCCAACTGTGAGGCCTTGTTCTAGCAAGACAGAGCGCATCATGGCTACAACTGATCCTTTTCCATTTGTTCCTGTTATATGGACATAGTTTAATCCTGCTTGCGGATCACCAAGTTCTTTTAAAAATCTTTTCATGCGGTTCAAGGTCGGTAACTTCTTAAATTTTGTCCGCCCATGAATAAAAGATAACGCTTCTTCATAAGTTTTTATCATTTTCATCACCCACTACCTATCTAACCATAAGACCCAAACTACCGACAAGTAAAAATAAGCCTTACATAGTACAAACACAACACAAAAAAGGACCAAGAAAGTCATGCTTTCTCAGCCCCGTGCTTTTAAATTTTAATGGTAAAGGTCGAACCGGCCTTTTGCTAGTAGTTCTTTGATACCGCCAGTTTCCATTAATGAACGGTCCGCAATAAGTTTTTTCATAACTGATGCCGGATAGCCACGAAGTTCGTGACCTAGCGCATTACCATAAGCTTTAGTATTCCCATATGATGCTACAGTTCCTAACGACTTATAAACAAATGGTTTTTCTTCATGCTCGCCAGTCTTAATCCTAGTAGCGATGTCGTCAGCAGCATAATCGGCCATTGCTAGGGCAATTTGCGCCGTTGTCGGGTACGGACGCTTGCCATCAGGTGGCATTACTGCAGCTACATCTCCTAAAATGTAAACATCATCATGTTTAGGATCCGTTAAGTGTGGTGTTACCATTACACGACCCCGTTTTTCATCAAAGCCGCTTTCTTTCATTAATGGACTACCACTCACACCAGTTGTCCAGATAATTGTCCCTGCATTCATTGATTGTTCTTGGCTTTCATCAGCGTGCCGATAATAAACCGTACCTGGATCGATTTTAGAGATCCGTGACCCGTCTAATAATTGAACATTTGATTCTTTAATAAGCTCGACCCCATAGTCAGCAAGCTTTTCATTAAACATTGGCAAAAGACGGGTAGCCGCTTCCACTAGTGTTATTTTAATTTTAGCGGGTGAAACACCAGCAAGTTTAGCATAACTTGGCCGTGCCTCAACTAGTGCTCCAGCCAATTCAATTCCAGTAAATCCACCACCACAAATAATAATATGCAAATCATCTGGATTTTGTGTCTTCCGATAATCACGCATCTTGCTAATAATATGGTCATAGATTGCAGAAGCTTGTTTTAGATTCGTCATTGGGAAAGCATTCTCTTCTGCTCCAGGAACACCAAACGTTTCTGAAACAAATCCAAGACCTACTACACAATAATCGTAATGAAGCAATTCATCATGTCCTGCTAATTTAACCGCCTTGTTGTCAGGATCAATCTTAACTACTTTTGCTTGAATAAATGTTGTAATCCGCGGTTTTACCACATCTCTAATATGATAAGAAATCTTGGAAACACTTTGCGTCCCCGCAGCAGCTTCATGTAAATCAGTAGTTTCATAGTGATAGTCGTTTTGATCAACTAGAGTAATGTGAACACTGTCCTTCAACTTTTTTTGTAGTAAGACGACAGTTTTTAAGCCAGCATAGCCAGCGCCAAGTACAACAATCTCTTTCATCGTTACTCATCCCTTCATTATGTGTTCTATATTAATATTATAAACGTATTTTTGAACTTAAAAAAGTTAATTACCCTCATCGGCCAGTTTAAGCATTCGATAATGTTGATTCGTTTTTTGTAAATCAACGGGGCTTCCTTGCATTGCAATTGTTCCGTTTTCAATAAAGACAACTTGATCCATCATTTCAATACCTTGTAAATGGTGGGTTATCCAAATCAAGGTTTTGCCCTTCAACTGCTCCATAAAGGTCTCAATAACCTGCTCTTCAGTTAGGGGGTCTAACCCAACAGTTGGTTCATCCAAAAGAATAATTGGTGCATCCTTTAATAAAATCCGCGCAAGCGACAAACGATGACGTTCACCGCCCGAAAACCGTAACCCAGCCTCATCGACCATCGTGTGGAGGCCCTTAGGTAAGCGCTGAACCATTGATGCCAATCCAACACGTTTCAGCACTTCCCATACCTGCTCTTCACTAGCATTTTCGTTACCCAAACGAATATTATTTAAAATCGTTGTATTAAAAAGATACGGGGACTGGTGAACGATGCCAATATAATCCGAAATCTGGTCACCAAATTCATCCGTTGGTATTCCATTTAATGTAACTGAACCGGCCGTTGGCTTTCGGTCACCACGAATCAGACTTGCCAATGTACTCTTCCCTGCACCGCTACGACCAAGAATCGCTAATTTTTCACCAGGCTTAATATTAAGATTAATCCCCCGCAACACCATTTGTTCAGTCTGCGGATAGCGATATTTCAGATCTTTAACTTTTAAATTATAAGGAGCAGTAATGTTAATATCTTTAGCAACAGTTAATTGTGGTTGAGGTAATTTATTCAACCGATTTAATGAATCGGTATAGACATTAGTTTGTTGGGCAGCTGTTGGTAGACTAGATAATACTTCATCAAGCGGGAAAACGCAGAGAACAAAAGCGGCAATCCAGTTGGCACTTCCACCCCAGTGCCCGCCAAAACGAGCTGCTCCCCATAAAATCAAGCTGACTACAACTAACAAAATCATTACTTGTAAAATAAAATCTCGCCAATGTTCGAACCGCTTCATTGCTTTTTGCGACGCTAGTAAATGCTGTTCACTTTGGTCATGGTAACTTAAATATTCAGCACTACGCCCGGCAAAAACCCAATCAGTAATTCCCATAATATTATCAGTTAAATCAGCGTAAAGAGTATTAGTATATTGTTTTTCCAACTGTTGGCGGGCACCATTAACTAATACCGACCAGACAGGAATCGCAATAATTATTAAGCCGAATAAAATCAACATTAACAATCCCATCAGCGGCGATATAACGCCCATACCAATAACGATTATCGCATATAAACCAAAAGCAACAAGAGTGGGGAAAATTGTCCGTAAATATAAATTTTGAATGTGAGCAACATCTTCTGATAAAAGTCCTAAAATATCACCAATCCGATATTTACTGTTAAAGAAAACGGCATCTTGCTCTAATGAATCATAAAGTTTCTTTCGAAAAGCGGACGTCATCTTAAAGACCCAGTTATGACTTGCTAACCGCTCAAAATAATTTGTTACTGGGCGAAAAATCCCGAAAGCACGAGTCAGTACAATTGGAACATAAACTAATAAAATATTAAACGGCATTGTTGCCGATTTACTAATCAAATAACCAGCAGTGAACATCAAGCCACTCGCACAAATAAAAGTAATAATTCCAAGAGTAATAGCTAAAACAAGCGTCCACTTATAACGTTTGAGAAACGGCTTTACCCACCGATCATGTTTCATCGCTTTTAATAATGGTATCTTACCCATGGGCAACCTCCTTTCCCTGCGTTTGTTGCATTAACTCATTAAAGTAACCTTGTTGGTCTAGCAGCTGCTGATAAGTACCCTGCTCAAGTAATTTACCGTCTTTTAAAACAAGAATATAATCCATTTGTTTCATCCAGTGAAGCCGATGGGTGGCAAAGAAGACCAGCCGGTTTTTCATTAATGGAATCATCCGTTGCTTTAGTTCTAACTCAGTTTCGATATCTAAGTGGGCTGTCGGTTCATCGAAAATCATCACTTTTCTTGCGGGGTCGAGAAAAGCACGCGCCAGCGCAATCCGCTGTGCCTGTCCTCCACTGAGTGCCCGGTGACCATTCCCAATCATTGTTGAAAGCCCCTTTGGCAGTTCAGCCACTAGATTATCTAACCCTACCACATGAACAGCCTCTTTAATTTTTTCCTCTGATACATTTGGAGTATAGAAAGCAATATTATTTCTTAGAGTATCAGCAAAAATATATGGTGTTTGCGGAATATATAAGATTTGCTCTTGCCAGTCTTTAATATTTAAGGTATCCACTGACTGTTTTTGAATATTAATCTGTCCTGATGTTGGAGCTAAAAATCCACTTAATAGGTTAATCAAGGTTGTTTTACCAGCTCCACTCATTCCAATTATGCCAATCTTTTGATTTCCGCTAACCGTTAAATCAAGGCCCGCTAATTCACTACCATCATCAGGATATGCAAATTTAACATCTTTAAGCACTAACTGGTCATTAGCTTGCCACTGATGGAGGCTGATGTTGGGCTGTTTTGGCAATGGCATATTGATAATCCGCAGAACCGCATGAAATGAATTTTTACCATTCAACGTTGCGTGGTAATCACTGGCAAAGTTTCTAATCGGCAAAAAGTATTCCGGCGCTAGAATTAAAATTGCTAATGCTGGAAATAGTAGTAAATGTCCATTAATCAACCTTAAACCAAGGAAAACGGCAAGAATGGCAATTGCCAATGTTGTAAAGAAGTCCAAAGCAAAAGTTGATAACATTGCAACCTTAATTACGCTCATCGTTGATTTTCGGAAGCGTTCACTCGACCGATAGATACTTCGTGAATACTTCTTACTCAAGCCAAAGTACTTCAATGTATCGATTCCCCGCAAAGAATCAATAAAGTGATTAGACAATACTTGGAAAGCGGCAAATTGACGATCTGCCTTAGCCTTTGCTGCATATCCTAAAATAATCATAAATAAGACAATTAAAGGATAAACAAGTAGCATTACTACTCCAGAAATCCAGTCAAGGCAAAAACAAACTATTAAAATAATTAGCGGTATTATCATCATGCTAATAACTTTGCTGTAAATTAGCTGAATGTAATTCTCAACTTCTTTAATTCCATCAAGGGCCAAAGTTACCATATTACCAGTACCCTCGCGTTGAACAATTGCCGGGCCCAATTCAAACACCTTTTTCAATAACTGCTTCCGAAAATTTTGGGCAGCAGTTCGCGAATATTGATCAAGCCAAGTGTTACCTACTTCTGTTAATCCGTGACGAAAAAGGTAGCAAACAATAAATCCACTTAACCAGTAAAGCTGGCTCGGCAAAGAATGTCCCTGCCATAAGCCAGTCAATAAGGCGGCCAAACTCAAGCCTTGACCAAGGATAAGAAAAGCTTGTAGGACATAAAGCCCCACAAGCTTAATCATGATATGTCTGCTCCCCTTTATTTTGAAGAGTAGTCGATCAATCATAAAATTTATTTAACCTCCGGAATAGCTGGCATTGCGATCCGCTTACGGAAAATCCAATAAGCCCAAATCGTATATGCCAAAACAAATGGCAATAAGCAACATGTAGCAATGGTCATTACTACCAAAGTGTATTCCGTTGATGATGCATTTTGAATAAGCAAATCATACTTAGGACTAATACTACTGATCAGTACCCGTGGGAAAAGACCGATAAAGATCAATACTACCAAAGATACGAGAGTCAACCCGCTTGAAATAAAGGCAATTAGTTCATGACCAGCAAAGGTTTCAACGTGAGCAAGAACTGAGAAACCAACAATTAATACAAGCATAATAATTGTTCCAATTGGGTGAACACTCATAAAGTCGGTCATAAAGATCAATAGCAATGCAAAGACAACTTCACCAGCATAAAGAATCCAATATAGGAATTCTGCATAGTTCCGTGCACGTTCTTGAACAGGACCTGTTGTTTTTAATGCAATGTAGTTAATCCCATGAAGATATGTTAACAGCAATAAAGCAATTCCACCAACTACCGAAATCCAGTTAAAGTAATCAAAGAAACCAGCATGGAAATTACCATTAGCATCAATTGGCATTCCATGAATCATGCTGACAAACATGATTCCCAGAAAGAATGGAACAATTGCGCTTCCGATTGCTAATGCCCAGTCCCAAAAACGTTTCTGTGGCATTGGACTCTTGCTCCGAAATTCAAATGAAACACCACGAATAATAAGTCCGGCTAAAATAGCTAATAAAATTAAGTAGTAACCACTAAATAAGCTAGCGTACCAATATGGGAATGAAGCAAACATGGCACCACCAGCAGTGATTAGCCAAACTTCATTAGCATCCCATACAGGTCCAATTGTTTGAACCACCTGATCACGTTCACTTTCATCGTGAGCAAGCGTTTCAACCGCCATTCCTACTCCATAGTCAAATCCATCAAGGAAGAAGAAGCCGGCAAACAGCACTCCAATCAAAATGAACCATAGTAATTGAAGAAAACTCATTTAGAACGCCTCCTTATCAAATGGATCAAGAACCTTCTTAAATTTAGGTTCAACTGCTTCGGAAGGATCCTTTCTTAATTCACGAACAATTAACCAAATTAAAGTAATTGCTAAGGTCGTAAATAAGACGAAGTAAATGATGTTTGAAGTTAGCAAGGAGCCAACCGAAACATTTGGCGATACACTTTCCGCAATCGTAAACAAACCGTAGACAGTCCAAGGATCACGACCAAATTCAGTAACAAACCAACCAGCAGTATTACCGATAAATGGCAGGAAGGTCGTTATAGCAATGCACCATAATGCCCACCGCCGTTGCGAGAGTGGTTTCTTACTCTTTTCACGGGTCATAATTAAACCAACCAATGAAACTAGGAAGATCCATGCACCAATACCACACATAATTCTAAAGCTGTAGAACAAAGTGTTTACTGGTGGATAGAAGTCAATATCCTTTCCATACTTCTTCTTAAACTGCGCATTGAGTTCGTTCATCCCAGTAACAGCCCCCGTTGTTTTATGGTATGACAAAATACTTAAAACATCGGGAATATCAACATTGTACTTTACCTCATGGTCCTTCATGTCAGCAATTCCGACAACTGTCCATGGTGCACGTTTGCCAGTAGTGTTAAATACATCTTCAGTAGCGGCAAACTTCATTGGCTGTTCCTTAATTAAGTACTGCATTTGGGCATCCCCAAGGGCAATTCCACCGATAGAGAAGATTAAGGAAAAGAGCAAACCAATTCGCATTGACTTCTTGTAAAACTTCTTATTAGCCTCTGTGAGCTTATTGTTCTTCTTTAGCAATTGGAATGCAGTTAAACCGGCAATAATGATCCCGCCCATCATAATAGCGTTAAGGATAACATGTCCGTATTCATACCATAATTGCGGGTTCTTCAATAAAGCTCCAAAGTTGACCATAACAGCACGACCACCTTTTACTTCATAGCCGACTGGATGTTGCATAAAGGAGTTAGCAGTTAAAATCCATAAAGCAGATGTTAACGAACCAATACTTGTCATCCAGATAAAGAAGAGGTGAACCCCTGGCTTAACCTTTTTCCAAGTAAACACCCACAAGCCAATAAATGTAGATTCCATAAAGAATGATAGCAATGCTTCTAGGGCAAGCGGGGCACCAAAAATATCACCCATAAATCGTGAGTAGTCAGACCAGTTCATCCCAAATTGGAACTCCTGAATCAAACCTGTAACAACACCAACGGCAAAACTTAATAGGAAAATATTTCCCCAGTATTTTGCCATTTTTTTGTATGTTTCATCTTTAGTAGAAACATACATGCTTTCCATAATGGCGACGATGAATGCTGTCCCAATAGAAAATGGAACAAAGAAGAAGTGATAAACCGTCGTCATGGCAAATTGGAAACGCGCCAGACTAAGAATAGTCATTACAAATACCTCCCTCCGAAGTACATCAGAAAAATAAAATAGTTGAAACCGTTTCCCGTTTCTACATATTTAATCATAATACTTGTGATAAATAATTACAATCAATAAATAACAAATATGTGGGATATTCGTTAATTTAATCGCTTACTTATCAGCTTTTTATTCCTTATCAATCGATAAAGAAAATTAAATGATATATGATTTAATCTTCATATAAATAAAAAAAGAAGCTAGTTTTTTCTAGCTTCTTTTATTTCTTTATCGGTCATTATCACTCTAAAATCACATGTAATGAGCAAAGAAACCAATTATATCAGTGCCTTTACCAAACCAATTCTTAAAATAAATATGATATATTTTTCATTTGATATCTTAGATGTCAATTATCTTGTTATAAATTCACACTAAGCATTTTGCAGAGAAGCCAAGCGGTCTTTAGCAGCTGTTAATTTTTGTTGCCATTCAGTTGCTTTTTGGCGTTCTTCTTCAACCACTTTTTCCGGTGCATTATCAACAAACTTCTTATTACCGAGTTTCTTTTCTGACCGTTCTACCTCTTTTTCAAGCTTAGCAATTTCTTTTTCCATCCGAGCACGTTCTTCATTAAGGTCAACTAATTCTGCCATTGGGATATAAACCTCAGCGCCAGCTAAAATCCCACTCATTGCAAGCTTTGGTGCTTCTACCTCTTTGCTAATTGTGAGTTTTTCAGGATGACAGAAACGTTCAATGTAGTCACGGTTATCATTTAACATTTGAGCTAAATGATCATTGTCAACTTTTACTAAAATATCAACTGGCTTAGACATTGGCGCATTAGCTTCATTCCGAATATTCCGAACTGCCTTAATTAATTCAATTAGACTGCTCATTTGTTCCGTGGCCACTGGATCGTCAAGATCAGGAGTGGCAACTGGGTATTTAGCAACCATGATTGACTTACCATCATGAGGCATTGACTGCCATAATTTTTCGGTAACGAATGGCATGATTGGATGTAACATCTTAAGAGTTTGATCAAGGACATAGCCAAGAATGTTCTTAGTATCGGCTTTTTCTTCATCAGATCCGTTATTAAGCTTTTCCTTAGTCATTTCGATATACCAGTCACAGAAATCGTTCCAGATGAAATTGTAAAGGGCGCGGCCAGCTTCACCAAATTCAAATTTTTCAAACTGTTCATTGACTTGCTTAACTGTCGCATTCAAGCGGCTTAAAATCCACCGGTCTGCTAAATCCCACTTACTTTTATCTGGAAGAACCGGTGCAGGCATATCACCAAGGTTCATAATAACATAACGGCTTGCATTCCAAATCTTATTAATGAAATTCCAAGCAGCATCCATCTTAGTGTAACTAAAGCGAATATCCTGACCAGGAGTCGAACCAGTAATTAAGAACCACCGTAAGGCATCGACACCGTATTTTTTAATAACATCCATTGGGTCAATTCCGTTACCCAGTGATTTACTCATCTTGCGACCCTGTTCATCCCGAATCAATCCATGAAGTAAGACGTTCTTAAACGGAGCGCGACCGGTAAATTCAAGTGATTGGAAGATCATCCGTGAAACCCAGAAGAAAATAATGTCATATCCAGTAACTAATGTATTGGTTGGGAAGTAACGCTTAAAGTCAGCAGAGTCGGTATTTGGCCAGCCCATCGTTGAAAATGGCCATAATGCGCTAGAGAACCATGTATCTAAAACATCTTTATCTTGTTCCCAATTTTCAGCATCTTTTGGTGCTTCCATCCCCACATATACTTCGCCAGTTTGCTTATTGTACCAAGCCGGAATCCGGTGTCCCCACCAAAGTTGCCGGGAAATAACCCAATCATGAATATTTTCCATCCATTGAGTAAAAGTATGTTCAAAACGTTCTGGCACAAAGTTTACACGATCATCAGTATCTTGATTCTTAAGAGCAGCTTCTGCTAATGGCTTCATCTTTACAAACCACTGAGTAGAAAGACGCGCTTCGACCTGAACACCAGTCCGTTCAGAATGCCCAACCGAGTGAACAATCGGATCAATCTTTAGCATATAGCCTTGATCTTGAAGGTCCTTAACAATTGCTTCCCGAGCTGCAAAACGATCCATTCCTTCGTACTTGCCAGCATTTTCGTTCATTGATGCGTCTTCATTCATCGTGTTAAGTTCTGGAAGATTGTGCCGCTTTCCAACCTTAAAGTCGTTCGGATCATGGGCTGGAGTGATCTTTACCATCCCGGTACCAAATTCAGGGGTTACATATTCATCGGCAATAATTTCAATTTCACGGTTCACAAGCGGTACCATTACTTTTTTACCAACTAATTCCTTATACCGCTCATCATTAGGGTTAACTGCAACAGCTTCATCACCAAACATCGTTTCAGGACGGGTTGTTGCAATTTCAATATAGTCTTTACCGTTAAATGTTGTTCCATCTGTAAATGGATATTTAACATGATAAAAGGCACCCTTGTCATCTTTATGGATAACCTCAATATCAGATAAAGCAGTCCGCGCTTGTGGATCCCAGTTAATAATGTAAGTTCCCCGGTAAATCAAACCCTTGTTATAAAGATCAACAAAAACCTTCCGAACAGCCTTATTTAATCCTTCGTCAAGGGTAAAACGTTCCCGGTCGTAATCAACAGAAATTCCCATCTTTGCCCACTGTTGATGAATAATATCTGCGTATTCATCTTTCCAGTCCCAGACTTGTTGAACAAACTTCTCCCGGCCAAGATCATAACGAGAAACACCTTGTTTACGAAGACGAGCTTCAACTTTAGCTTGGGTAGCAATTCCGGCGTGATCCATTCCGGGAACCCACAAAACATCATATCCTTGCATCCGTTTTTGCCGAATAATCATATCTTGTAAGGTCGTATCCCAAGCATGACCTAAGTGAAGCTTCCCAGTAACGTTCGGTGGCGGAATAACAATCGAGTAAGGGTGAGCTTTTTTATCTCCACTTGGTTTAAAGAATCCTTGGTCGATCCACCATTGGTACCGTCCCTTTTCAACAGTAGACGGATCATACTTGGTAGACATATCTTTTTCTGTCATAACAGAAACTCCTTTCAAAAATCAATCATCATTCATGCATTAACTAAAAAAACGCCCTATCACAATCGATAGGACGAATTAATCGCGGTACCACCTAAATTGGACATAGTTATTTACTATCTCCCACTCTATCATCTAATAACGGTAATGAACCGGATATCCCTACTTTAATTTCAGTATATCAGCTCCCGAACTACCTTCATAAAGTTTAACTAATCCCCTTGCACTATCAGGATTTCGCTGATGAAGTACCGCTTTATTACTCTTTCGGTCAATGCTTATTAAGTTGTATCATAGCTAAATTATCAAATCTCGTCAAGCCTTATTTTAAAGTAATTCAGCAAAGACATCTTCGTTCTGGTTTAAGTAATCATCACCAGGATGAATCTCGGTAATTTCAATCCCATCAAGGGCACGTTGCATTAATCCTTCGATATCGAGCCGCTTTTCATACTCACGGGCTCGGTCAACGTTAGGCCGCGTTTTAGGCGATGGCGGGGTAAATACCGTACAACAATCTTCATAAGGTAAAATTGAAAGTTCGTAGGTATCAATGTCTTGCGCAATTTTGATAATTTCAGTCTTATCAAATGACAAAACTGGTCGCAAAACCGGATAAGATGTTACATCATTAATCGCAAGCATACTTTCCATTGTTTGCGATGCAACTTGACCAAGAGATTCACCATTAAAGATTGCTAAGCCATGACGTTTAATCATTAAGGCGGCCGCTAATCGAAGCATCATCCGCCGTTGAATCGTCATTAAGTAACCTTCCGGAACCTTTTCCTTTACTGTTTCTTGGATTTCAGCAAACGGTACTTGGATAAACCTGATACTCCCACTATACTTAGCAAGCTTTTCTGTTAATTGCTTTGCCTTTGCCAATGCTTGCGGACTTGTGTATGGCGGACTAAAGAAGTGAACCATTTCCATTGAAACACCACGCTTCATTCCTAGGTATGCTGCAACCGGTGAATCAATCCCACCAGACATCATCATCATTCCCTTACCAGCGGTTCCAACGGGCAAACCACCTGCCCCCTTAATCGTCTCGCTGGATAAGAAAATCCCATTAAGCCGAATCTCAACCCGAAGCGTTAAGTCTGGGTTGTGGACATCAACTTTAAGCTTGTCAGGGAATTTCTCTAATAAGTATTCCCCTAGCTTATTATTCATCGCAAAGGTATCCAATTCAAAATGGTGGTCAGAACGGCGAGTTTCAACCTTAAAAGTAATCGGTCCTTTAACTTGTTCTGCAATCATTTGTGCCGCTGCCTGAGCAGTTGCTTCAAACGACTTATCAACTTTAATTGATGGTGAAAAGTTTTGAATACCAAATACTAATTTCAATCGTTTCATTACCGAGTCATAATCAGCCCCATTTAATTCAACATGGAGTCGATCTCGTTGAGCATGAACTTTAACTTGCTCAAAACTATGAAGGGCTTTGCGTACATTAACCCCCAAGCGGTCAATAAAAGATTTTTTATTATGACCCTTTGTTGAAAGCTCACCATACCGAACCATAATTTCTGTATACTGCACGTTACATCCTCCTTTCAAAATTATTCAATGATTTTCTTAAAACCAGCATAAAGTTCATCAAATACTTTATTGAACTGATCTGCTTCCGCTAATGTATTTTGGTCACCAAGACTAATACGCACTGCACTGGTTGCCACATTTTCTGGAATCTTCATTGCCGCTAGCGTTCCAGCTTCTGAATGCTTCTTAGAAGAACAGGCACTTGTCGTTGAGATGTAGATATCCTGATCTTCAAATGCATGAACAATCGTTTCACCCCGAACTCCCACAATCGCAAAACATAAAATGTGAGAGGCAAAGCCGTCATTTCTTCCTGAGATTAGTTTTACATGGTCAAACTGACTTAAATGATCATAGATTCGTTCTTTAATCGCTTGTTCACGTTTAACGGCTGTTTGTTCGTTTTCTTTTACCAAGCGGATTGCCTTTGCCAATGCAACATTACCAGGCGTGTTTTCAGTGCCGCTCCGCAATGTTCTTTCTTGACCGCCACCAGCAATCAGTGGTTCTAATTTTCGTCCACTCTTAAAGTAAATAAAGCCGGTTCCCCGCGGTGCATGAAATTTATGACCAGAAAACGTAGCAAAATCAACCCGATCACTAAAGACGGCATCGTCAATCCCCTTGCCAATCGCTTGAACCGCGTCAACCATAAAATGAATATTGGGATAATCCTTTAAAATTTCACCAACTGCTTTAATTGGTTGAATCGTTCCAATTTCATTATTAACTGCCATAATTGAAACTAAAATCGTATCCGGCCGAATTGCTGCTTTGACATCTGCAGGATTGATCCGTCCTTCCTTATCAACCGGAAGATAAGTAATCTCAAAGCCAAGGTCTTTTAATTGCGCCATTGCATTCTTTACCGCAGCATGTTCAACACTGGTCGTAATAATATGCTTACCAAAGCGGTGTTTTGCCATTGCAGTTCCTTTAATTACCCAGTTATCACCCTCAGAACCACCACTAGTAAAAACAATCTCACTTGGCTTAACCCCTAGCAACTTTGCTATTTGTTGGCGAGCCTGTTCTTGAAGATTCCAAGCATTTTCACCAAACTTGTGCAGACTGCTTGGGTTTCCCCAAATCTTTTGACTAACGGCATCATATGTCGACAAAACTTCTGGCAGGATTTTTGTCGTTGCACTGTTATCAAAATAGATCATACTGATTTCCTTCCTAAAATAAATACACAAGGCAATTACAAATGAGCAATTGCTTTGATTAAGATTCAACAGTCGAGGATAGGTCGCTGCTGAAGATTTCGACTCTTCTTAAAACGGTTGTATATTATAACAGAAAATTACTTATTCGGCATTAGTTATTAATTCGTACTAACAAAAAAAGGCTGATAACAATCATCAACCTCTTTAAGTTATTAATCTTTACCAATTTCACGGTAATAACTATCTTCTATTCGTTTATAACTACCGGGTTCAACCTCTTCTAAAACCGTCGCAATCGCTTCTAAACTAGCGGTGTAATTGAACTGATCAAAGAGGTCCTGCGATTTTTTAGCAGCTGCCGCAATTCGCTCGTTGTCACTAAAACGGTTGGCATATTGCTGAAAACGTTCTGTTAGCTCTGCACTATCACGTAATATGTCAGTCTTATCATTTAGTGTATCGATATCAGATTCAACGATAATTAACTGCTTGGTAATTTCATCCATATTAATTTTATACTCGTTTAACTCATCAGCCAGTTTTTTAATTTCATCGCTTACCCCAAAGAAGTAATCAAGGTAGTCTTTAGGCAGCCCTGGCAAATTCAATTGCTCCACTTGGCGATGAATTGTCCGAATTTGAACTGAATATTTCTGGAGCATTTGCCGTGCGCGCTGTTCGTCAGTTTGAAGCTTGGCAACTTCATCGTTAAGTTTTTCCTGACTTTTTTCAATCTCAGTTAAATTCTTTTGATTGGTCTTTTGGCGGTCTAACACTTGGCTATAAACGGCCGACTTATTAGCAATTGCTTCCGCATCATCACGGTACTGTTTTATAATCGCTTTGATCTGCTCATTTAGTTCACGAACAGTTTCTTGCTCATGGTTAGTTAAAGTATAATTGATACTCAACCGATCAAGCTCTACCCCCAGCTCATCATTTTGTCGCTGGGCATGACGGGTAAATTCTTTCATGACGTCAATTAGGTGAATCGCTTCGTCCTTAGCATCAATTTCTTTTTGCATTACCCCATATAAATAATCAATTCGCTCACTTAAGTCCTTATTAGACTGTTTAACAATATCTAATTGCAAATCATTAAGCTGTCCAATCGTTTCATCTAATTTTGCTTTTAATTGGTCAATCTGCTTTTCAATATTTTTTTCTGTAAAATGGTAATTTTGTTTTACCAGCGTCTCATAACCATTTTTAAGTTCAGCTAATTGCTCGGGAAATTCGGTTGCAATTGGTTTATAAAGCTTCGGAATTTCTGTTAGTTTTTTCTCAAAGGCCGCATTTTTACTTTGTAGATCAGTAAGAATTTCCTGAGCCGCTTCAATATCACCTTTATTAGTTAGATCTGTAAATTTAGCAAATTGTGCTTCTAATTCAGCTAATTGATTATTCAATTTTTTCTCACTATCGCCATATTCAAAACTTTTTTCGTTTAAATGACGATGGAATTGACGATACTTAGACCGAATCCGTTCTACTGCTTGCATATGGGTATGTTGCTGTTGACGCAAATGCTGGAGTTCTTTGTCCATTTGTTGGATAGTTGCTGTCAATTTTGCTAGGTCAGCTTGTGCATCGCGAATTTGTGTATTTATTGTTAATAATTTACTCGTCCGGGCATCTGCTAAAAGTTGGGGGGCTTTTTTGTTAAAGTCGTTGATTGCTGGTTGGACCTGCTTTTCATATTTATTTTTAATTGTTTCAAATTGTTTTTTAGCATCACCAATTAACTGTAACGCTTCTACATCCTTTATTTGCTGGCCAACTTTTTGGCCTGCGATCTTTTTCGCACTAGCCATTAAGTCATTAATCTGCTTGACCACGCGTCGTTGATACCAATAGACGCAGACCAATAATGCGACAACAATGATTAAAACACCAATCAATACTTGAAAAACCACTTTTTACACCTACTACTTTTTATTGTTTATTGATATTGCATAACAATTAGCCGTATAATCCTATTCAAAATTATAGCATACCTTAACGTTACTGCTGAGAAAGAAGGAAAAATATGTCAGAAAATTCATTATTGACCGCCCAACTAGCGAGTCTCCTCACTGGTGAACATAATAAAATTGCTAACTTAGCTAACGCTAGCGCCCTCCTTATGCAAAGCCTTGCAGAAATAAATTGGGCAGGCTTTTACCTATTTGACAAAGAAAAAAACGAGTTAGTCCTCGGACCATTTCAAGGGAAAGTTGCCTGTATGCATATCAAACTCGGCAACGGTGTTTGTGGCACAAGTGCCGTTAAGCAGAAAATAATTGTCGTTGATGATGTCCAGCAATTTAAAGGATATATTGCCTGTGATAGTGCCGCTCAATCTGAATTAGTTATCCCACTAGTCAAAGACTCACAATTAGTCGGTGTACTGGACTTAGATTCGCCGATAAAAAACCGTTTTGATAAGGAAATAACAAATGAATTAGAAGCATTTTCCCAGATGCTCTTGAAAATGCTTGACTAATACTATAAATTCGTTGTACACTAGTTTTTGTGTAAAATAATGCAGCAGTGAGGGGCAAGCTCGTCAACAGACTGGTGCCAATTGGTGTTTTTAGTAACTCGGCTGCTAGGGTGAAAAATTCAAATCAGCCTGCACGAATGCCAAGCTCACATCGGATTATTTTACTCCAACTAAAATTATTGGAGGAATTTATTTATGTCTCGTTACACTGGTCCAAGTTGGCGTGTTTCACGTCGTCTTGGCGTATCACTTTCAGGTACTGGTAAAGAATTAGCACGTCGGGCTTACGCTCCTGGTGACCACGGTCGTGATCGTCGCGGTAAGCTTTCAGAATACGGTACACAATTACGTGAAAAGCAAAAGCTTCGTTTTATGTACGGTATGACTGAACGTCAATTCTCAAACCTTTTCGTTCGTGCCGGTAAGATCAAGGAAGGTACTCACGGTGCCAACTTCATGGCATTGCTTGAACGTCGTCTTGATAACATGGTTTACCGTCTTGGCTTAGCTACTACTCGTCGTCAAGCTCGTCAATTAGTTAACCACGGTCACATCACTGTTGATGGTAAGCGTGTTGACATTCCATCGTACGAAGTTAAGGTTGGTCAAGTTATCGCTGTTCGTGACAAGTCTAAGAACTTAGACATTATCAAGAACGCCGTTGAAGCCGTTGTTTCACGTCCTTCATACGTTGACTTTGATGCTGACAAGCTTGAAGGTAAGCTTAACCGGATTCCAGCACGTGAAGATATGAACGCTGATATTGATGAAGCTCTTATCGTTGAATTCTACAACAAGTAATCTTTAAGGTTACTTATGTTAAAAGATCGGATTTTATCCGGTCTTTTTTTGTGCCCAAAAGAACTCCTTTCACTTATAATAATATAATTTCATTAGGTAATTATGGATGTATTTATAAATTCATAATTACCTATTTTTATATAATTTTATTAATAGCATTATTATTGCAAAAAAAAAAAAAAAAAAAGCATATAGTTGAAAATGTAAATAATAATTATTATTTATTTAACAATTTTTTCAGTACTGAAAGATTATCCTCTACTATTTTAACAATAAAAAAAGAGAATTATTATAGCCTATTTATTTCGCTTCTTTATTAATGATTCAAAAAGAAGCGTCCAGTAAATTAGTTAAGGAGGCTACCTTTCATGGCAGGACTATATGGAAAAAAAGATGAAGAAAAACATGATGTATTAGATCCTATTTTTGGTTCTTATACTGCTGATCATGCTTTATCGAAATACGAATTAAACAAAGAACCTGTTTCTCCAGAAGTGGCTTATCGAATCGTAAAAGATCAACTGATTGATGAAGGTAATGCACGTGAAAACCTAGCTACTTTCTGCCAAACATATATGGAACCGAAAGCAACTGAAATTATGGCCGAAACAATGCAAAAAAACGCCATCGATAAGTCTGAATATCCACGAACTGCTGAACTCGAAAATCGTTGCGTTAATATTATTGCTAACTTATGGCACGGGCAAAAGAATGAAAACTACATGGGTACTTCAACAGTTGGTTCTTCTGAAGGTTGTATGCTTGGTGGACTTGCAATGAAATTTGCCTGGCGAGAACGAGCCAAAAAATTAGGTCTTGATATTAATGCTCATAAGCCGAATTTGGTAATTTCATCTGGTTATCAAGTATGTTGGGAAAAATTTGCAACATACTTTGATATAGAATTACGAACAGTTCCAATGGATGAAGAACATCAATCACTTAATATGAATACTGTTATGGACTACGTTGATGAATATACTATTGGAATCGTTGGTATTATGGGAATTACTTATACTGGTCGCTATGATGATATCGCAAAGTTAAATGACCTCGTTGAAGAATATAATAAAACAACTGATTATAAAGTTTATATTCATGTTGATGCTGCTTCAGGTGGTTTCTATGCCCCATTTATGGAACCAGACATTAAATGGGATTTTCAACTAAAAAACGTTGTTTCGATTAATTCTTCAGGTCACAAATATGGTTTAGTTTACCCTGGAATCGGTTGGGTTCTCTGGCGCGATAAGAAATTTGTTCCTGATAAGTTAATTTTTAAGGTTAGCTATTTAGGCGGAGAATTACCAACAATGGCTATTAACTTCTCACGGAGTGCCTCGCAAATTATTGGTCAATATTATAATTTTGTTCGTTTTGGTTTTGACGGCTATAAGAAGATCCAAAAGCGAACCCACGATGTCGCTGTATATTTAGCAACCGAAATTCAAAAGATGGGGATGTTCGAAATGGTCAATGACGGTTCCCAACTCCCGATTATCTGTTATAAATTGAAGGATCTAACTGCACAAAATTGGTCATTATACGATTTGGCTGATCGGTTGCGGATGCAAGGTTGGCAGGTTCCTGCATATCCACTTCCTCAAAACCTCGATACAGTTGAAGTACAACGAATCGTATGTCGAGCTGATTTTGGAATGAGCAGAGCCCATGAATTTATCGATGACATGAAGCGAGATATTGAGGAGTTAAATAAGTCGATTTTAGTTGGGCACAAAACAACTGAACTTAAAAAGTACGGCTTTACCCATTAATTTTTAAGATTACATTTGTTCTACATAGTTAAGCCTTTCTAAAAGATTTTTAATTATGTAGAACTTTTTTATATCATCTGCTGAAAAGGAGGTTTGTAATTATCATGAATACTTTACAAAACAAAAGAACACTTACCATGTGGGGGTTCTTTTCCATTACTGCAGCTATGGTTTTAACAGTTTATGAATACCCAACTTTCGCAACTTCTAAACTCCACCTAGTATTCTTTCTGATTTTAGGAGGTTTATTTTGGTTTATTCCCGTTGCGTTATGTGCAGCAGAAATGGCTACTGTTAAAGGATGGAATGATAATGGCGGTGGTGAATTTAGCTGGGTCAGCCACACCCTTGGGACGAGATTCGGCTTTGCGGCTATCTTTTTTCAATGGTTTCAAATTACTGTAAATTTCTGTACAATGATTTACTTTATTTTAGGAGCATTATCTTTTGTAGTTAGCTGGCCAGCTTTAACCAATAATGCTTGGGTTAAATTCTGGGGAGTATTAATCATATTCTGGCTAGTTACATTTTCTCAATTTGGAGGTACAAAATATACTCAGAAAATTGCAAAGTTTGGCTTTTTAATCGGAATCCTGATTCCATCAGCCATACTATTTATTCTAGCAATTTGGTATCTATGTGTAGGTGGTAAATTATTAATTACTTTCACGCCTCATCAATTTGTTCCCGACTTTACAAAAGTTGATACATTGGTCGTTTTTGTATCGTTTATTTTAGCGTATATGGGTGGTGAAGCCTCTGCTTCCTATATTAATGAGTTGAAAAATCCAAATAAAAACTACCCATTGGTTATGTTTATATTAGTTATTTTGGCAATTTGCTTAGATACACTAGGCGGTCTTACAGTTGCTGCTGTGATTCCACAAAATCAACTTTCCCTAAGTGCTGGGGTAGTTCAAGCATTTAATTACCTATTTATCAATTTAAGTCATGGTGAATTAGGTTGGCTTACTCGGATTATAGGGTTAATGCTTGCCTGTGGTGTGATTGCTGAAATTAGTTCATGGGTTACCGGTCCTTCGCGAGCAATTTATGATACTGCTAAAATGGGAATTATTCCAAGTTACTTTAAAAAAACTAATAAACATAATATTCCTGTCCGTTTAATTATTGTTCAAGGTCTTATTGTATCAATCTGGGATGCGGTCTTAACACTTGGCGGTGGCGGCGGTAATGTTTCATTCTTCGCAGCAATGGGACTAACAGTCGTTATTTACTTAGTTGCTTACTTCTTATTCTTTATTAGTTATCTTGTTTTAGTTTACAAAAAGAAAGACTTGCCTCGAACTTATAATGTGCCCGGTGGTACCTTTGGAAAAACTATTATTGCTATTTGTGGGCTTTTAGTAACCCTATTTGCCTTCATTATTTCGTTTTTCCCAACAACTTCGTTACCAGCATCATCTCACGGAATTTACATGGCTATTTTAATCATAAGTTTCCTTATCGTATTAGTTATCCCATTTATTATTTTCCAAATAACCAAGAAGCACCATACTGGTTTATTGGACGAAGAAAATCACAAAAAAGGAGATCATCCAGATGAATAATTTACCAATTGGAGTTATGGATTCAGGACTTGGTGGACTCTCTGTTGTTAGAATGATTCAAAATAAATTACCAAATGAGTCAATAGTTTTTGTCGGTGATGAAGGACACTTTCCGTATGGAACAAAGCCGCAGGCAGAAGTCAGAAAGTTTGTTATAAAAATTAGCAAATATCTAGAGCAACGACCTGTCAAATTAATGGTTATCGCTTGCAATACAGCAACTGCAGCGGCTCTACCAGCTGTTAAAGAACAACTTAAAATTCCAGTAATCGGTGTAATTCATCCAGGAGCAGAGGCCGCTGTTAAAACTCACGCAAATGTAATTGGAGTTATTGGAACTGATTCAACAATAAAAGATGGCGCCTATGAAAGAGAAATTCATAAAATTGACCCAACAATTAAAGTTATTAGTAAGGCAACACAACCTTTAGTGGCAATAGTTGAACACGGGCTTACGGAAACTCCTGAAGCTCAACAAACAGTCAATGAACAGTTATCAATTTTTGATAAAAATCCTATTGATACTTTAATTTTAGGGTGTACCCATTTTCCTTTCTTAGAAAAACAAATTCAAAATAAGATTGGAAAAAAGGTAACTTTAATCGATCCTGCAAAAGAGACAGTCCTTCAAATACAGTCTTTACTAGAACAAAATAATATGTTAAGTAATGAAGCTCCAACATATGACCTTTATTCAACAGGCAATAAAAATGACCTAATAGCTGGCGCAAATAAGTGGCTACATGACAAATATACTTCTTGTACCAGCTTAAAATTAAATTGATCACATTAACAACAGATCTTATTTTTATAAGAGGTAAAAATCTGTAATAAAAAAGCTAACAGCTGGAAAAATTTTTTCATTAGCTGTCAGCTTTTTTTATCGGTGTCTTCCTAATATAACGTTATAAATATATTTAGGAACTATATGATAATAATTTAATTAATTTATTTTCACGACTACATCCGTGTTAAGTTAAACCTTATTCGTCTTTAATAACCTCTGTTCGCGGATTATGCGGAGTCTTTGCTTTAGAAATAACGCCTTTTGCCACAAGATCTGCAATTTGTTGAGGATCATAACCAAGTGAAGATAATATTTCTTGGTTATTTTCTCCTAAATCCGGTGCTCGTTTATAAGTTGGCTGGTAATTTGATATTGTAAACGGCATGCCGACCGTCTTAAAGGTCCCCCTATTTCCTCCTTGATTAATCTCGACAATCGTTCCATCATTATTTAAATCAGGATCATTAGCCAATTCATGCCAATCAAGAACTGGACCAACTGGAATACCAGCCGCCCCTAATTTTTTAGTTAACTCATACTTATCATATTGTTTAGTATAGGACTCAATTAAGGGATAAATTTCTTGCTTGTGTAATTGACGATGTTGCCAATCCGTAAAGCGCTCATCTGTAGCCCATTCTGGATGCCCCATCACATTAGCAATTGCTTCCCAGCTTGAATTTTTATTTTGAATAACAATATAAACATAAGCATTTGGATCATTTTCCCAGCCTTTTGCCTTATAGGTCCAACCAATAACCTGACCGCCTTCGCTATTTTCTGCACGAGGAATTGCTTTGCCCCACTGATAATTAGGATAGACAGCATAGTATGGTAACGCACCGAGATTATCCAAAATAAGCTGGTCACGTAATTTTATGCGACACAAGTTAATCACCGCATCTTGCATTGATTGATAAACATAAGTACCTTCTCCAGTGTGTTCTCGTTGAAGGAGGGCTGCTAAAATGGCAATTGTTAAATGCATGCCAGAATTAGAGTCACCTAAGGCAGCAGCTGATTGAGTTGGGATATTAGCAGAACCCTCATTCCAACCAGTTGCTGAAGCTGCACCGCCAGCTGATTGGGCAACTGGTTCAAAAGCCTTTACATTAGCAAAACGTGATCCCTTATTAAACCCTTTTAACGATGCCATAATTAAACGAGGGTTTAGCTGATGAACCTTATCCCAACCAAAGCCTGCCTTAGTCGCTGCCCCAGGTTTGATATTTTCAACAAAAATATCTGCTTTTTTCAGCAAATCATACATAATTTTCTTGCCTTCAGGGGTTTTAATGTCTAACGTTAAGGACTTTTTATTTGCATTCAGCTGTAAATAATAAAGACTCCATGAATCTTTAATATCTAATAGTTCATTCCGCGTTGGATCACCGGTATTAGTACGTTCGATTTTGATAACTTCTGCCCCTAACCAAGCTAATAATTGGGTACATGAAGGTCCCGATTGAACCTGCGTCCAATCAACAACTTTAATTCCCTTTAACGGTGCACTATTATTCATGATGAGCAGTCCTTTCTTTTCTTTCTAATGGTGCTAAATTTAATTGCGGATTTAGATTGCCAATATGTCCCGACTCTTTTCCCATTGATGGGGCAATCTGAACATTAATAACACTTGGTTTCCCTGAATCTACAACCTTGCTAAAAGTGGCCTTCATGTCAGCATAATTACTTACAAAATAATTATTTCCACCAAATGCTTGAGCTAACAGGTCATACCTTGCAGTCGGATTAAGCGTTGTTGGACCAAGTTGATTAGGCACAACTTGACCAATCCCGTTATAAATTCCGCCATTATTAATAACAACAACAGTAATTGGCAAGTGATAGCGACATATTGTTTCAATCTCCATTCCATCAAATCCAACTGCACTATCGCCTTCAAGAGCAACTACATGTTTACCGGTCTCAATCGCTGTGGCAATCGCATACCCAAGGCCAACTCCCATTACACCCCACGTCCCAGTATCTAGCCGATGACGTGGCAACTGCATACCAATTAAATTTCGACCAATATCAAGAGTATTGGCCCCCTCGCTTACCAAATAAGTATCCGGATTAGCTTGAAAATAATCGGCAATCGGCTCAATCGCCCCATAATAACCAAATAATGGGGTAGTTTTACCGCTATTAATCCGTTTAGCAAACTTGGCATCGTTTTTGATCTTGTCTGCATTAATTTGTGCAAGCCATTCAGAACTGGCGCGATAACCGCTAGCAATCAGTTTAGGAACCAGCTTATTAAGAATTGAACACAGATCGCCCTGAAGTGGAGCATCAATTTTTTGTGCTGAATCAAATTGAGTAGCATCAATGTCAAGTTGAACAAATTTGGCATGAGGATTAAATAAGGGGGCATCCCCATAAGAAAGCATCCAGTTTAGACGTGCCCCAATTACAATTACAACATCCGCATTCTTTAGCGATAACGAGCGTGCGGCCGCTGCTGAATACTTATTGTTATCTGGCACTAATCCTTTAGCCATTGACATTGGCAAAAACGGGATAGCAGTCTTATTAATCAGTTTTTGTACCTGTTTTTCTGTTCGGGCATAAGCTGCCCCTTTGCCAAGAATTATTAATGGCTTTTTGGCTTCAGTAATAATTGCAATCGCGCGAGAAATAGCTTCATCACTAGGTAACTGTTGGGGAGCGGGATCAACCAGTTGATATATTCCCGGTGTAATTTGCCCACTTTCGGTATTCTCTTGAGCAATCGTTTCCGCTGGCAAATCGAGGTAAACTCCCCCTGGCCTACCGGAAACGGCAGTCCGAATTGCACGCGCTACTGCCAGTCCCATATCCTGTGCACGATCAACCCGATATGCTTTCTTACAAAACGGTTTAGCAATATTGTACTGATCGAGCCCTTCATAATCTCCTTGGGATAAGTCAATAACACTTCTAGCAGACGATCCTGAAATCATAATTAAAGGAAAACAATTCTTTGTTGCTTGAGCAAGTGCTGTTAACCCATTTAAAAAGCCAGGGGCCGATACCGTCAATGCAACTCCAGGTTTTTGAGTTAAAAAGCCTGCTGCAGCTGCCGCATTTACTGCTGAATCTTCCCGCCTAAAGCCGTAGTACTCCATTCCACGCAGTTCTGCGAGCCGTGCTAAGTCGGTCACCGGAATTCCAACGATTCCATATAATCGATTAATACCGTTTTTTTGTAATGCTTCAATTAAAATATTTGCGCCTGTTTTATCTAAAGAATTATCTGTCATTTCCATCCACCTCACCTACTTCAACTAACTAGTCATATCAACTCAATTAATTAATTTATAATGCAGAATGAAATAATTAGCAAACAATCCGTCCCTCACTACTTAATTAATTCATAGACAAGGCTAGATGGCGACGAAAGATCATCACGATAACGGTAACCACCAACATTAAACTTTTTAACCCCCGCTATTGTTTTAATTTGGTTTTCAGCTAAATAACGAACCATATTGCCACGAGCCATCTTTGCTAAAGTCGCTTTTTGCTTAATTTTTCCGTCAATCATTTCACCAAAGATACACTTAATAAACTGATCATCCGGTCGCAAATAAGGGGTAATCGCTTTTTCATATTCAACTGATGCTAGATCAAGAACCAGATTGTTATTACGATAAAGCGATTGATATAATCGATTCCCCCAAAACTGATAAAGGTTATCGTAACCATCAAATGATACGTTGTCACCCATCCCCAGCCGATATGGAACAATGCCGTCAAAGGGCCGTAATAATCCATAAAAACCTGATAAGATTCGTAAGTTCTGCTGTACATAATCTAACCCCGTTGCCGAGAAAACATCAGGGGCCATATATTGATATTGCAATCCCGTAAAAGCAATAATTGCTGGTGTTAAGTGACGTTCTAAGTTCATCTCATGTAGCCATTGATAATTTTTCATTGCTAGTCGCGTACTACAATTTCCCCAAACTTTGTGCACTTCATCATAAGAAAGTGTCTTCATCCATTGATAAATCTTCTTCGTTTGTCCTAAAAACTGTGGTAAATCATGATATGGTAAGGAGTCTGTATCTACCTGCATCGTTCGTGCTGGCGCAATAATTATTTTCACTTTTATCATCCTTTTCAAAATTTTTTGTAAGCTTTTTCAGTAAATTGGTCTAATTAGATTTTAACTTGTAACAGCCAGTTGATGAGGGCGTTTTCAGTAAATCGTTTCAATAATTTTGGTATATGATAAAACGCACCAATTCAACTTATAAAGCGCTTGACAAGTTTTTTTGATAGTTGTAAATTAGTTCATCGTAAAGAGAAAGTGAATAACTTCACCAGACAATTGGTTAAGTTAGAAGGGAGAATACAAATGGAGCAAGAAAAAGTTCCAGTACAAGGTCAGGTTGCTGAACGAACGCTTTCATTAACCGCTAGTTGGGCATTTTTTGCCTTGTCAATCGTTATTAATTCAATGGGGAACGTTTTAACACTTGTCACAAGCTCACATGTTCATCCTCAATTCCTCGGTTCTGCTTACTGGACAGCAGCTGAAAATAACCTTGGGATCGCTGTTTTAGGCAATAACTCTATGACCCTTTTTTGGGCATTTATGGTTCTAGGAATGTTAACTTCTGTCCTCAACGCGATTTTAATGCACAAATGGGATTGGCGGCGTATCGGTGGTAATTTTATTTTCATGTTACCATTCTCAATCTTTATCCAGTGGTTCTCTGACATCTTTAATCGGATCATGCCCGATGCCACTACTTTACCAATGGTTATCCTCTATGTTTTTATTAACTTCTTAGGGGTTGCTTTCATTGGAACCGCCATCTCAATTTACCAACGTGTAAACCTTGTGCTGCACCCCGCTGATGACCTTTTCCAAATCATTCGTTTCCGTTACTGTCATGGTAATGCAACGATTGCGATGTGGTTATCATACATCCCACCAACAATTATGGCCATTATCGCTGCCTTTATGCAAGGCGGGATTTATAACTTTGGTTTAGGTACTTTATTTGCCTTAGCCTTTCAAGGTGCCATTACAGGTTGGGCAGATCGCTTTATCTTCCCTAAGTTAAAGCACCAAGCACTTGATATTGGTAATTAAAATTATATAGGAGTGATTTATCATGGCATTTAACAAAAGTTTAGCGGGTTACTTTGATGACGTACAACACATCGGGATTCCAACTGATGATATGACAAAGACCATTGCTTTTTGGGAAAAATTAGGATTTAAGAAGTTAGGTGAATTCGATACTGACGACCAGGGAAACGAAGTCGTCTTCATGCAATATGGTCACCTAACTTTAGAAATTTGGACTGGTGACGGTGCCGTTCATAAGACAGGTGCTATTAATCATATTTCGCTTAACACCAGTGATGCAGACGCTGCTTTTAAAGCTGCGAAGGCAGAAGGGTTCAAATTAAAAGATAGCGAAGTCCAACACTTAGACTTCTGGGACAAGGGAATCAAGTTCTTCAATATTGAAGGTCCTAACAGTGAAACAATTGAATTTTGTGAAATTGTAAAATAAACCATCACCCTTGACTAATCAATCATAAAACCCTTATATAGCAGCATAGTACACAAAGAGGCGCTAGTATTCGGAAATCCGAACGCTAGCGCCTCTTTACACTTGCCAGGGAGCGTAAAACAAAGTCGCAACTGATTTCTGTCACGCACCCTTTCATTAATTAAGACTTTTTCTTATATTGGTGTGGCCGATAGCCATTGTAAAATTGAAAAATTGCTAAGACGATATTGGTCCAATTAATTAGTAAGAACCACGGAGCAACTCCACCGCCACCATTGCTTGCAGCATAGTAAGTCCAAAAACCAATCACTACTGCAACGACATTAATCCAGGCAAATGTTTTTGACATTAACCGATTGTTCAGTTGGGCAATTGTCCATACTAAGTTAACAATAAACCAAAATGCCAACACCCAAAATACTGCACTAAACATAATAAACACTTCCCTTATGCTTTAGCCTGCTTTTCTATCCCTTTCATAGTCATCATATAACAAATTTTATACAATTATCAAGAAATAACGGTCTGCAATTTCGTGTTACAATTGCATGATAAGGAGGCATGCGATATGTCAGAACAAGAAAAGAGTGCGGCTCAACAGCGAATTGATAATGCGATTTACGGAACACCAAAGATCAAGCCAGATGAACAGCGGAAATATCTCGGTACATTTCGCGAACGGGTCTGCCTTACAATCAGTGTGCAGGAATTAAAAGAACAAAACTGGACCAAGGCCTTAACCGCTGAATTAGCGCGGGGGATTGGCAGCTTAGTATTTATCAACGGTAACTTATCTCAAGATGAAATTCGTCCATATATTCAAACAGCTACCCATGCTAATGCCCGCTTTACATTAAAGACCGATCCTGAATATAAAACCGATCCTGCAGCATTGGCTGTTGTCGTTGCTGCTAAAACCGCTGTGTATCAATCACCCGTTGACGTCCAAAAACGCTATCCTAATTTAGCTAATTCATCGCATAACTCAAAAACAACCTCACTGCCTCACCAAGGATTTTTCCATCGACTCTTCCATAGAAAGGAACGAAGCTAGTTTATGCAACAACCACTTGCTTATCGAATGCGCCCACGAACCCTTGATGAAGTTGTTGGTCAATCTCATCTTGTCGGTCCAGGAAAAATAATTTCACGAATGGTTAAAGCTAAAATGCTCTCATCAATGATTCTTTACGGACCACCAGGAACAGGAAAAACAAGTATCGCTAGCGCAATTGCTGGCTCGACTAAGTATGCCTTTCGGAAATTAAACGCAGCTACCGATACGAAAAAAGACCTGCAAATCGTCGCCGAAGAAGCAAAAATGAGCGGAACCGTAATCTTATTGCTCGATGAAATTCATCGTTTAGATAAGGTTAAACAAGATTTTCTTCTTCCGCACCTTGAAAGCGGTCGAATTGTTCTTATTGGTGCAACCACCGAAAATCCCTATATTAGCATTAATCCTGCAATCCGCAGTCGGACGCAAATTTTCCCTGTTCACCGCCTGTCAAGTGAAGAGATGATGATCGCTATTGAGCGCGCCTTAACGGATAAGGAGCGCGGCCTTGGTAAATTGCCAATTGTTCTGGAAGAAAATGCTAAAGAGCAATTAGTCAACGCAACTAATGGCGACTTGCGCAGCGCACTAAATGGCCTCGAATTAGCTGCTAAGTCAACTGATCCAAGCGCCGATGGCAAAATATATCTTACATTACCGATTATTGAAGAAAGCGTGCAGAAAAAAGCCTTGTCTGCTGATAAAGATGGTGATGCCCATTATAACGTTATTTCAGCATTTCAAAAATCAATTCGTGGTTCTGATACGGACGCAGCGCTCCATTATCTTGCACGCCTCATTGAAGCCGGCGATCTTACTATCATTGCACGGCGTTTAATGGTTACTGCCTACGAAGATATCGGCTTAGCAAACATGCCGGCTGTTCAACGAGCGGTTACTGCAATTCAAGCAGCAGAACGAGTCGGTTTGCCAGAAGCAAGAATTCCATTAGCTGATGCTGTAATCGAGCTGTGCTTATCTCCCAAATCAAATTCTGGAATTACAGCAATTGACGAAGCGCTATCCCAAGTTCGTCAAGGTGGATTTGGCGATGTCCCAGATCACCTCAAAGACGCTCACTATAAGGGTGCTGCTAAACTTGGTCATGGGATTGACTATGATTTTCCCCATGACCATCCCCAAGATTGGGTTGCTCAACAATACCTTCCTGACCGAATCAAGGATGCCCAATACTATCAGCCAAAAAACAACGGCCGGTTTGAAGCCAGTCTCGGCCGTCAATACTGGCAATTACGGCAAGCACAGCGGCAAAACCTTAATGGACAGCACCATCCGCGCAAATAATTGCACCAATTAATCAAAGATGCTATTATTAAAGATGAAAATTCTGTAGTGTACGCGTTGTCTAAACGCAGGTTTGCCTTACAGTCTTATTACTTTGGGACTAGTGCATCGCCTTTTGGACAACATGCCTTTACACTTGGTAGTTGAATATTAGGCAGCCGTGTCCCACCTGTCTTAAACACAGGTCAACACTGAATGACAATTAACGGCACCAACGGAGTTTTCGTACATAACCTGGTGGCGTGATAGTAAGGATGTCTTTTACTACCACGCTTTTTTACTTCTAAATTATAGATAGGATCGATTTCATGCTGTTATCAATTTTAATGACTATTTTTGGCTTGATTGCCCTGTTTGAAGGAGTCTTCCTCCTTGCACATATTCATAAGCCCTTCCTTGTATTTGACCCTAATAAAAATAAATACCTTCCGCCCCAATTTCGTAATTGGGGAATTGTAATGACCATTGTCGGTATTTTAAGTATTATTGCTGGATGGACTGACAGTACCGGATTCCTAGTAATCATGGTTATTATCGGCTGTGTAAGCGAAACTTTAATGGCGTTTGCAATCACTGCCGATTTTCGGATAAATCATCGCAAGTAAAGTTCTAGTAAAGCTTTACGCTCAATAGCGGAAAAGTGTATAATAATGGTAAATAATTTAAGGAGGGCACTAAAATTATGGCACAAGAATATAAACACATTTTAGTTCCAGTTGACGGTTCAAAAGAAGCTGAATTAGCTTTTAAGAAGGCAGTTTCTGTCGCAAAACGGAATGGGGCTGACACTGAATTACGTCTTCTTCATGTTGTTGATACCCGAGCATTCCAAAATATTTCAAGCTTTGATACCTCAATGGTTGAACAAGTAACAGACACCGCAAAGAAGACCCTTGATAAGTATATTGACTATGCTAAAAAGAATGGTGTTGATAATGCCAGCTATTCAATTGAATATGGTGCTCCAAAGACAATTATTGCCCGCGATGTACCTAAAGAAATGGGTGCTGACCTTATTATGATTGGTGCTACGGGGCTAAACGCCGTTGAACGGATTTTAATCGGTTCGGTTACCGAATTTGTTACCCGGACAGCAATTTGTGATGTCTTAGTAGTACGGACCGATTTGGACAATAAACCGATTGAAGATCCAAAGAAGCGTCGGTTCTAGTTTTTAAGATTAAATCAATCAAATGCTTCATAAGCGTTAGCCCCGCTAATAATTATGAAGCATTTTTATTATTGCAATTATTTAAATGATGGGAGGGCTGTGCGCATTGGAAGTAAAGTACGAAACCGTAAAACAAACATTACGTAATGAAATTATCGATGGCAAATATCAAATTAACGAAAAACTGCCAACCGAAAGCGCATTAATGAAACGTTTTGACGTATCACGATATACAATTAGGCGAGCTGTTGGTGACCTTGAAAACGAGCATTATATTTACCGAATCCAAGGTGGTGGAATGTTCGTTCAGGATTGGCAACGAGATTGGTCAAAAAATGAAAAGAATAAAATTATTGGCGTTATTAGCACTCATATGGCTGATTATATTTTTCCCCCAATCATTTCGGGAATCGACAGCATCGTGACAGAGCAAGGGTATTCACTAATCGTTGGCAACACTCTTAACGACCACCACCGTGAACGCCAAACAATTTTAAACATGCTCGATTTAAAAATTGCCGGCTTAATCATCGAACCAACGGAAAGTGCTATGCCTAATCCTAATCTTGACTTATACCGCCAAGTTAAAAAATATCAGATTCCCACAATTCTCTTTCACTCAACTTATCCCGGTTTTGACTTCCCGTCGCTCTTAACTAAAGATAAAGAAGCCGAAGAAGAATTAGTAAAATACCTCTTTGATCTTGGTCATTCTGATATTCTTGGCGTTTTTCAAATTAATGACCAGCAAGGTGTTGACCGGATGGGAGGGATGATTAAAGCCTACCAAGATTATGGGATCCCAACTACCAAATCAAATGTTATTATGTATCAATCCGGTGATTCCTATGAAAGTATTATAAAAAAAGTCGATATTATGCTGAATAGCAATCAAGAAATTACTGCGATTGCCTGCTATAATGATCGGTTAGCCACCAGAATTATTAGCCACCTACAAAAACAAGGGATAAGGGTCCCTAACGATATCTCAGTGATCGGCTTTGATAATTACGAAATGGCCCAAATTATTTCGCCAAGCTTAACAACAGCTAACCACCCTAAACGACAGCTGGGCGAAGATGCAGGAAAAATGATTCTAAAAATGATTGATGGTGAACATGTTGAGTCTAAAATCTATGCTCCCGCCATCATTAAAGGACAGTCTACCGCTCCTGTCACCAAAGCCAATGACAATTAGCAGTTATCATGCGGTGACTAGAAGGCTAGAATATATTTATAGAATACGAGGAGAATTAAAATGAATAAAGTACCGCAATTAAAACTTGCAGACGGTCAAACAATGCCCCAAGAAGGTTTTGGCTTATACAAAATTACGGATCAAAGCACTATCACCTCTGCCATCCGTTATGCCTATGATGCTGGCTATCGATTATTCGATACCGCCCAGCTATACAAAAACGAAGCCGAGGTTGGAAAGGCACTGCAAGAACTTAATCTACCGCGCAAAGAACTTTTTATTACAACTAAAGTATCTGAACCCAATCAGGGATTTAAACAAACAATCTCCGCGGTAAAAGAATCATTGCATAAATTAAGGCTCGATTACGTTAACCTCCTCCTTATCCATTGGCCAATCGAACGAGCCTTCTTCGATACATGGGCAGCGTTGGAAGAACTTAAAAAGCAAGGGCTGACACGGTCAATTGGTGTCAGCAATTATCAAATGATTCACCTGCAATATTTAGCGACTCAAGCACACGAAATGCCTGTCATTAACCAAATTGAACGCCACCCGCGCCTAAACCAGCAACCGTTAGTGGAATATGATCGGAAGCATAACATTGTGACCCAGGCTTGGAGCCCACTGGGGCGGGGAACCATTTTAGATAACCCTACACTGCAAAAAATTGCAACTCATCACAACAAATCAACCGCGCAAATTGTCCTTCGCTGGCATCTTCAAAGCGGTGTTGCCTTTATTCCCAAATCTATTCATCAATTACGAATTAAACAAAATCTCGATATTTACGATTTTAAGCTTAGTGATGATGAGATGACCACCATTAATAAACTAAATAATTTTACCCGCGTTGGTAAAGAACCTTCCTTAGTCTATGAATATAACCTTAAATACTAAAAAATAACGTCCATAAGCTTGCTGTGGACGTTATTTTTTTATTACGATTCTTGATATGGATTCTTTTTGACTACCCGTGCCGGATTACCAGCAATTATGACGTTATCACCAAAAGATTTAGTAACAACGCTCCCGGCGCCAACAATCACATTATTACCTAATACAACTCCTGGACAAATAATCGCCCCGCCGCCTATCCACACATCATCGCCAATCGTAATATCCTTGCTTTGTCCGTATGCGCCATTGCGCCGAAGCGTGGGATCAAGCGGATGATTCACCGTATATAACTGAACACGCGGACCTAACAAACAATGCTTACCAATATAGATTGGACTAACATCAAGCATTACACAATCATAATTTGCAAAGAAATCATCGTCAACATAGATATTATATCCGTAGTCGCATCTGAACTGAGCATGCACTTCACACCCTTTACCGACATGCCCGAATAATTGCCGAATTATCTGCTCACTTGCTTCGGGATTTTCTTCCCCCATCGCATTAAATCGCTCAACCAATTTGCGTGCATACTGACGCTCATGAACAAGCTGGTGGTCATAAACCTTAAACACTTCCCCAGCTAGCATTTTTTCTTTTTCTGTTTTCATTTTATAACCAGCTTTCTTACCGCTAAGGATAAAAAGAAATGGTCATACCCGTCTCGAGGTCAGCGAGTAAAACCATTTCTCCTACTAGAATATTTTTCTACGAAACTTATTATTCAATAAAGTCAACTTTAACATCTAACATCTCAAAGAGGTCCTTAATTTGTTGTGGCTTCAAGCTGAAACTCAAGATTGTATGGTGACCCCCACCAGCGTGCATCCAACGTTCTGCACCTTCCTTAAGACCAACAGTAGGCGTCCACAATTGTTTAGCAACTGGAAGGTGTGGTGTTTCTGCTTCTGGCTTATGACAGTCAACAGAGTAACCAATAACCTTGTAGCCATCATTGAAGTATGACAGGGTAACATCAACAGCTTTACCTTCCCGACCGGTAAATACTAATCGTGCCGGGTCATCTTTACCCCCAATGTCTAATGGGTGAACTTCAACTCGTGGCTTATCAGAAGCGATAGTTGGATCAACTTCAAGCATGTGGGAACCGAGAATTGCTTGGTGACCGGCCCGTAAATCAAGCGTGTAGTCTTCCATGAATGCTGTGGCAACATTGTCAGCAGCAATCTTTAGCAAGCGGTCCATTCCAGCAGACTTCCAATCACCTTCAGCACCAAAGCCGTAACCATCACGCATTAATAATTGCGCAGCTAAGCCAGGTAGTTCCTCTAAGCCGTGTAAATCTTCAAAATTAGTAGTAAAGCCAGTGTAGCCCTTTTCATCCATGAATTTCTTTAATGCAAGGTATTCACGGAGTTGGTAACGAACAGAATGTTCATAATGTTCCTTAGTATTATCCCCTTGAACCATTTCATACTTACTTTCAAGGTCTTTATAAGCAGCATCGATTTCATCTTCACTAATACCGTTAACGTATTCTACTAATTCACTTACTGGCCAGTAATCTACTGTCCAGCCAAGGAACATCTGGGCTTCAACCTTGTCCCCTTCAGTAACAGCAACGTTCCGCATAGTATCGCCGAAACGGACAATCTTAATGTTGAAGCTTTCATTATAAGCAACAGCAACATTTTGCCAATCAGCAATTTCTTCTTGAACTTCTTCATCACCCCAGAAGCCATAAACAATCTTGTTATGCTTTTGTAAACGAGCATTAATGTAAGCATATTCACGGTCACCATGAGCTGATTGGTTTAAGTTCATGTAATCAAAGTCAATGGTGTCATATGGAATCTTGTTTAAGTATTGAGTTGCTAAGTGAAGTAGTGGCTTTTGCAAAAGCTTGGTACCACGAATCCAGTTCTTAGCTGGGGAGAAAGTATGCATCCAAGTCATAACACCGGCAACGTTATCGTTATAGTTTGCTTCTTTCATGAACTTAGTAATGCCTTCAGCAGTGGTCATAACACCTTTGAAAACAACCTTGTATGGTAATTTGCCGCTTGCATTTAATTTATCAACAATATCCTCTGCATCAGCAGCAACTGACTTTAATTGTTCTTCACCGTAAAGGAATTGACTACCAGTAACAAACCAAAATTCATAATTTTTAATATCCATGAGATTACACTCCTTTTGTGCATAAAGTTATTTTATTTAATGTAGCTACCAAGTTAATTAAGCGTGCGCTGCATGGTCTTTAGAATGGGCATTATTTTGTCCGTAATAAGCATTAGCACCATGCTTGCGATAATAATGTTTATCAAGTAAATATTGTGGCAAATGCAAGTCTTGATGAGTTAATTGCATTGCGTGATAATCTTCTTCTGCAACGACTTCCAGAACCTTTGCATTGTACACGGCCTTATCAGGCGTCGGTCCCCAGGTAAATGGTCCGTGTTGCATAACTAATGCGGCCGGTGTGGCCTCATAGTCTAAGCCCCGTTCCTTGAAAGAGCGAACAATTACTTTACCAGTATTGCCTTCGTAATCTTCTTCGATTTCTTCCTTAGTTAAGGCATCGGCAGCAGGGACATCAGTATAGAAGGTATCAGCGTGGGTTGTATTCATCGCTGGAACATCCATCCGTGCTGCTGCAAATGATACTGCCCATGGTGAATGAGTATGAACAACTCCACCAATCTTTGGGAAGTGATTATAAAGGTAAGTGTGGGTAGGAGTATCACTGGATGGATTCAAGTCACCCTCGACTACCTCACCATCCAAGTTAACAACAACCATGTCTTCCGGCTTCATCTCATCATACGGAACTCCTGAAGGCTTAATGACAAACAATCCTTTTTCACGGTCAATTCCCGAAACATTCCCCCAGGTAAAAGACACAAGTCCTAGTTCAGGAAGCCGCATATTTGCTTCGTAAACTTCTTTTTTTAGATCTTCAAGCATGAATTAATTACTTCCTTTCTGCTCATCACGTTCATGAATGTCTTGACCAGCTAATGCTTCCACCGGTAAACCAGCCTGATAACGCTTAATAAAGCTTGCATAGCCCTTTACGCCTGCTGGTTCTGGAGTTAGGGTCATACTTTCTGGATCCTTAAATACTTCTTCATCTAAATAATCAGCTAAGGATTCGGCTGCGTTTGTTTCTGCATATTTGGCAAGGACAGCCATCCCCCATGGTCCACCCTCACTTGCAGTATTCATAATTGTAATTGGGATATTTAAGGCGTTAGCAAGAACCTGTTGACCAATTACCGGAGTTCCGAAGAGACCCCCTTGGGCAATCATGACATCAGTTTGAACGTGTTCCTCATTTAGTAAGATGTCCATCCCAATCTTTAATGGTGCAAATGCTGCATAGAGTTGTGTAAGGAAGAAGTTGGCGAGGTTCATCTTACTATTTGGAGTACGGACAAATAAGGGACGTCCTTCTTGGATCTTGGTAATGTTTTCACCAGAAAGATAACTATAATTAATTAATCCACCAGCATCGGGATCAGAATGGACAGTCGCGTCAAAGAGCGTCTCGTATAGCGTATTAGTATCGATTTTGGCTCCAATTGCATTAGCAAAGTCTCTAAATAGTCCAACCCAGGCATTGATATCTGATGAACAATTATTAATGTGGACCATGGCTACTGGATCACCAGTTGGCGTGGTAACAATATCAATATCACGATGAAGCTTCTTTAATGGCGCATCCAACACATTCATGGAGAAGGCTGAAGTTCCAACCGAAATATTTCCAGTCCGCTTGCGAACACTGTTAGTTCCTACCATTCCCGTTCCTGCATCCCCTTCTGGAGGTGCCATCAAACTACCAGCTTGTAAAGTTCCACTTGGATCAAGGAGTTTGGCTCCCGCATCCGTTAACTTACCTGCGCTATGCCCAGCAATTTCAACTGATGGCAAAATTGCTTTTAATTTCCATGGATACTGTTGAACTTCCGGAAGGGCATTGAATTTATCAATAAACTCTTGCTTGTAAGTTAAGGTTTGATCATCGATTGGAAAGACTCCTGAGGCGTCACCAATTCCAAGAACTTTTTCACCGGAAAGTTTCCAATGAACATATCCAGCTAGGGTTGTAATGAAATCAACATCTTTAACATGCGGTTCTTGATTGAGAATTGCTTGATAAAGGTGGGCAATACTCCACCGCTGCGGAATATTAAAATCAAATAACTCTGTTAATTTATCGGCGGACTCTGCAGTAATATTGTTTCGCCAAGTCCTAAATGGTACTAGTAAGTTATTTTCCCTGTCAAAGGGCAGGTAACCATGCATCATGGCACTAACACCAATAGAGCTAATATTTGTCAAGCTCGTGTGATACTTGCTCTGAACATCAGCTTTAATTTGGGAATAAGCTGATTGAATTCCTTCCCAGACTTGATCGAGCGGATAGGTCCAAATTCCATCATTAAATTGATTTTCCCAAGTATAGCTGCCTGACGAAATCGTTTCAAAATCGGTATTAATTAAAACGGCTTTGATCCGCGTTGAACCTAATTCGATCCCCAGGGAAGCCTGTCCCTGCTCGATTTGCGTTGCTGTTTCACGTAAATTCATTAAAGATCCCTCCTAGTTTTCAGGATTGCTTGCCTTTACGCGACCACGGTTAGTTCCTTGTTCTTCAATCTCTTCAAGCGTGTGACCACGAGTTTCTGGAACACAGGTTTTGACGAAGATTACACCAAGGATACAGATGATACCGAAAATAGCGAAGACAGCTTCTTGTGGCATACTTGCCGTCATAATTGGGAAGATCAGACCAACTAACCAAGAACCAATCCAGTTAAATGATGATGCTAAGCCTGAAGCCCGACCACGAATAGCTAATGGGAAGATTTCACCAACAAGAACCCAAGTTAGCGGAGCCCAAGTAAATGAGTAAAATGCAACATAGATACATAAGAAGACAACAATTGTCATCGGATTCATATTTGGCATCATCCAATTGATAACTGCTGGCAAGATGAAGGAAAGCCCCATGACAGCACCCCCAACCATTAGGAGTGTCCGCCGGTTAAACTTATCAGCAATCCACATGTAAACTAAGGAACCAACAACTAAGATAACCCCTTGAACAATTGGCCACATTAAATTAGATGAAGCCGCTTGGCCTGTTGCCTTTTGAACAATCAATGGGATGTAGTAGAAGATGGCGTTTGCACCTTGGAATTGTTGGAAGGCCGCAACTCCGACCCCAGCAATAACCAAGTAACGATATTTACCACTGAATAATGTTGACCAGCTTGTCTTTTGATTTGCTTGACGTTCTTCCTTGGCTGTTTCTTTGATACTTGCTAATTCTTGATCGATTTCTGCCGGGTTCTTACGAATGTAAGTTAAAACCCGCCGTGCTTGTGCTTCGTCACCTTTCCGTAATAAGAAACGTGGTGATTCAGGTAAGCGAAGAACACCGAGGAATAAAATCAAAGCTGGAACAGCAGCTAACCCTAACATTAAACGCCAGGCCCATTCACCAGGGAGATCTTTTAATAGGAAGTCAACAACGTAGGATAATAGCATCCCAGAAACAATCATTGTCTGGTTTAATCCAGATAAACGTCCCCGCGCCTTAGCAGGTGCCATTTCCGACATATAAGCGGGAACTAATGCTGAGGCAGCCCCCACTGCTAGACCTAAAAGCATCCGAACAATAATTAAGTAGTAAGCACTTGCTTCGCCCATGTCCGGTGAAACACCAGATAAAACGGAGAAAACCATAAAGACGATTGCTGACATTAAAATCATTTTTCGACGACCAAATTTGTCTGAAAGTTGACCGGCTAATGCTCCCCCGAAAATTGCCCCAAACATAACTGCAGAAGTAATCCAACCAACGAGTGAAGCTGCATTTTCAAGGTGCCAGTCGGCTTGCAAGAAAGGCAAAGCACCGGTCATAACGCCGATATCGTAACCAAATAGGATTCCCCCAAATGATCCGAAGAAGTAGATAAATGCACTTGATATTTTCTTTTCGGCTTTAGCCATTACATTCATCCTCCTTAAAGATAGAATTTAAAGTAATAATTTCATGAACATGAACGCGCTTTCATTGAACAACTATTATAATAAACTATTTGTACGTACAAATCAAGCAAAGTTTTAAACATTAGTCATTACCAATTGTGAAAAATCGTTTTATACATTTCATAATTATTTGTCTAACTAACTGTTAAAAACGTTTATGCATGTGAAAAGTATTTTTATTTTTTATTACAAAAAAAGACTAATCCCGATTTAACGTATAAAAATAGAAATTAGTCTTTATTTAAGAATTAAGTTTTCTCCGCCAATTTATACGGACAAATACAGGGGTTATTCATAAAACAATTTCATTTGAACACTTTCATGAAAATTCCCAAAATTATGACCATAAATTGTACAACCACCTTTATGAGTAGCTGTCTTTTTTATTTCAAATCGTAAAATAAATCTAGCAGGATCATAAGTTAAATCATTAAGAGATATATTTGACCATGGCTGTCCATCAAGATATGTACCATGATCAGTGATCCTAAAAGTTTTTTGTAAACCATATTGATTAACATTATTAGGTACCCATGCAGGCGTATATTTTCCTCTAACATCTGAAAAATCACCTGGACTCGTCCAAAATCCTAATTCTGTTCTATTTAATGAAATAGTGATATCAGATGGCCAATTATTATTAGAAAACGGAAATTCACTTCCCAATTCTACTACAATATCAATCATTTTTAATTCATCATTCTTTTGTAAGTGGTTAGGAAGTTGATATTCAATATATCCATCATTCCACCAAATCATCCCCGCCTCCATTCGATGAGGATCCGCAAAATAGGATGGATTGTCTACTTTTCCAATATATCCCGTTGAACTTGCTAAGCCACAAGAAGGCTTTACAGAAAAATTAGTAAACTGCCCAACTGGTACTTCAGTTTTATAAATTTTATATTTTTCATAAATCGTCTTTGGAAAATGTATATTAATCTGATCAACACGTAATTTAGCAACTTTTTGATGTCCAACTCGATGAAATTCAATAATGTGTACATCGGCTAATTTATCCAGATGTTTTGAAACGATTGTAGAGCTTAATCCCACTTCATTCGCAAGTTTCATAATACTCAATTGTTTTTTTGATAGTAGTTTAATTATTTTTAAGCGTACCGGCGAAGCTAATGCTTTGTAAACATTAATATAATCTTCTGAAATCATGGTTTCCATGTCTCATCCCTCCTTATTAAAACAATCAATACATTCATTGATTGTTTTAACATTTAAATAATTTTTTCTAATTTAATCAACATTAAGATTGACTATTTATACATCTAAAACAATTATTTTGTTTATTAACTATATGATATCGTTTTCAAAATTCAATAACAATAAACATTTTTATTGAGCTTCGCCAAATTTATTCAATAAATCCTATATAACTTATTGAAAGCGATTTCTAAAGGACGTATCTTTGCATTGTAAGTTATTTCTTATCAAGGAGGAATTATTTTGAGTAAACTTACTTATACTACACCCTTAATTATTCAGCGTGCAGATCCGTATATTTATCGTCATAGTGACGGTTATTATTACTTTACCGCTTCTGTTCCATCCTATAATCGAATTGAAATTCGTAGAGCTCGAACAATAGAAGGCTTAGCGCATGCTGCTCCTCGAACAATTTGGCGTAAGCACAACGAAGGTCCAATGAGCCAATTAATCTGGGCTCCAGAATTACACTTTATAGATGGAAAATGGTTTATTTACTTTGCTGCTGCTGAAACAACAGCTTTTGATGAAAATGGAATGTTTCAACATCGAATGTTTTGTATCGAATGTGATGAGAAAAATCCAATGGAAAGTGAAGATGATTGGATAGAACGCGGTCAAGTTCATACACCTATGGACTCATTCTCGCTTGATGCAACCTGCTTTAAGCTTAACGGTAAATTATATTATGTTTGGGCTCAAAAAGACCCCGATATCAAAGGAAATTCTAATCTCTATATTGCAGAAATGAAAAATCCTTGGACACTAAAAACTCCCCCAGTAATGCTTAGTAAACCTGAATACAATTGGGAAACAAAAGTATTTTGGGTTAATGAGGGACCAGCTATTCTCCATCGAAATGGAAAGCTTTTTCTTACTTATTCTGCAAGTGCTACAGATGAAAATTATGCAATGGGTATGTTAACTTGTGACGAAAATAAAGATGTACTTAATCCACAAAATTGGCAAAAATCATCTACTCCTGTATTTCAAAGCGATATCACTCACCATCAATATGGACCAGGCCACAACTCATTTACTGTTGCTGAAGATGGCAAAACTGATTTAATGGTTTATCACTGTCGTAATTATACAAATATTAAAGGGGATCCGTTGTATGATCCTAACCGTCATACAATTGTTAAATTATTTACTTATAACAATGATGGTACACCTAATTTTGGTAAACCCGTTCCATATAGCAATCTTTAATTGAGAAAGGAATGTATAATTATGGATAAAACAGAAAATTCAGCAATTGTTACTGAAAATCGTAGTAAAGATTTTTGGGGATTTCCCGTTACACACTTTAGTTACTTTTTTACATGGGCAATTGTGTTTGGATATTTAACGCTTTGGCTTGAACAACAGGCACACTTCAATGGAATTGAAGCCGGATTAGTTTTCTCAATGATGTCTGGAATTTCTCTGATTTTTCAACCTGTCTTTGGTATTATTTCTGATCGACTAGTAATGAAAAAGAATCTGGTCATTACAATTTCCATTGGTATGATTTTAATTGGACCTTATTTTCAATGGCTATTTAATCCGCTTTTATCAATTAGTCGTTTTTTTGCGGCTCTTACTACCGGAATTTACTTAAGCTTTATTCTAAATGGTGGTGTATCTGTAATTGAACAATATGTTCAACGTGCAAGTTTAACTAACGGCTTCGAGTATGGGCATTCACGAATGGGTGGCTCATTAGCTGGGGCTGTAGCTGCTTTAGTTGGTGGCCGCTTATTCCTTTGGAGCCCTAATTCAATCTTTTGGGCATGTACAATTGCAGCTATTGTATTAACTTGTTGTTTCGTCTTTAGTGATAAAATCCACTTAGACAATGTTCAAGCTGCAGGGGAAGACACCTCTAATAAATTAAATGTTAAACAAATTGGTTCAATTTTTAAGCTTCGTAACTTTTGGATTCTCTCACTTTTCTATATGGGAACTTCTGCTATTTATGATGTTTTTGATCAACAATTTATTATCTTTTTCAAGTCATTTTTCCATGCAGTAGCACAAGGAACTATTGCTTATAGTTATATGACTAGTGCTCAAACAGCATTAGAATTTCTCTTAATGATTCCAATGCCATGGATTATTAATAAAATTGGTTCACGTAACGGATTAATTTGTTACGGGATTATTTTAACAATACGTATTGTAGGATCTGCCTTAGTGCCTAGTTTAACTTTTGTTATTATCTTGCGTTTACTAGCTGGTCTAGAAATGCCTATCTTACTTGTTTCTATTATGAAATATATTGCCGGGGCCTTTGATCTTCGTCTTTATGCCACTGTATATGCACTTTCTTCAAATTTTGCTAAACAAATTTCAGTTTTCTTTTTCTCATCATTTGCAGGAAAATTATATGACCAAATTGGCTTTCAACATACATATTTAATTCTAGGAATTATTGTTGGAATTGTTACCCTTATTTGTGCTTTTACTCTTACTAAAGAAGATCCTATTCAAGCTGGTGAAATCAAAGAAAAACCTACTAAATAATTTATAATCATATAAAAAAACGAAGCTGAGACATAGTAAAACTATCTCAGTTTCGTTTTTTGATTACACATATTTTAATTATACTTCTAAATTCTTTAGTTCTAATAAAATTGTATCTTCAGTGACTGAACCGTGCCGAGCAATACTGAGACTCTTTGCAATCTCCAAGGCTTCTTTAGCCTTTTTTGCATCATTTTTTAAGATATAGCTTCTTCCAATACAAAGGTACAACTCATCTAATAAGAATAATGAATCATGCTCACGGCACAGTTCAATCCCTTTATTAGCGACTTTAATTGCATTATCCGGATCATCAAGCTGAAGATATAATTCTGCAATTTGACAATCGATTGAAGCCCACTGGTGAAGGCTTCCGATTAATTTTTTGTTATCAATTAACTTTACTGAACGGGTTGTTAGGCGAGCAGCCCGTTCTTTGTCGCCACGTTTTAAGTAAGCCAGCGCCATCCCAGCAGTAGTCATTGCTAAGTAAATATTTGCGCTAGTAGTAGCAAATTGTGTCAATACCAGTTCAAAATTGAAAATTGCTTCGTCTAATTGATCGCTCTCAACTTGAACCATTCCAACTAGATAATAGTAACGTTGCTTATCAAAATCACTCTCTAAATTTTTAACATGAACCTTCTTCAATAGTGTTGAAGCATCCTCAAAATTGCGTGAAATTAAGTTATCAACAATTTGGTTAAATGTTTCATTTATTCCACTAACTTCATTTTCGACAATTCGATCAGAAGAAATATTTAAACGTTCACATATTGCCGTTAAAATATCCATTTTGGGTAAGCGATTTTGTTTTTCCATTAGGCTAATCGTTGCTTGAGTACAGATTCCCTCAGCTAAAGCTGTCTGAGATAACCCGCGTTTGCGACGAATTTGTTTTAATAGGTCTCCTCGGAGTTTCATTGTTTACCTTCCTTCATCATGATTGTTGAATTATAAAAAATAAATCCTTTATAAGCTACACCATTGCCAACCATAGTATACCACTATTAATGGTACACTTTTTATTAATTTGATAATATTTGCTGCATAATTATAGGGTATAAATAAATTAATGATTATAAAGCCTAAAATATTGCAAATAACTATCCAAAATTATATTATCTTTGGTCATCCCCATGTAACTTTAACAATCAAAATTAGCGTTGTGATAATATTCTTAAAATTTTTAATAGTTATATTATATTATAACAACGTTTTACTTCAATGCCAATATAGCGAATTTTGCTTAACTTTGCAAAATATTTACTTACTTTTTATCAATTATAAGAATAATAAAAATCAGAATATTGACGAATCAATATCCTGACTCCTTTGTTGCTTAATCATTATTATATTTCTTTTGCCCCACGCGTTCAGTTCCCAACTTACGGAAATCATATTTGATCTTACTATTGCGTTCAAACTCTTCAAGACCTAATTGAATTAGCCGATCAATTAAATCAGAATATGAAATTCCCGAAACTTCCCACATTTGCGGATAAAGGCTAATATTGGTAAATCCTGGTAATGTATTTGGTTCACCCAGATAAGGCACGTTATTACTATCCACAAGGAAGTCAATTCGAGCCATCCCCTTCATGCCAAGAGCTTTATATGCCTTTAATGCCATATCAGTAATCTCATCAACTAAATATTGTGGTAATTTTACTGGCAATTCAAAGACGACTCCACTCGCATCGACAAACTTATTTTCATAGTCATAGAATAAATCATCTTTAGGAACACGTACAGCCCCTAACTTAGATGCAATCGGATGTTCATTTCCTAAAATAGAAATTTCAACTTCTTGTGGCCGATCAATTCCTTGCTCCACTAATACCTTATAGTCGTATTTAAAAGCATCGTCAAGCGCCGTTTCATATTCGTCTGCATTAGTAACACGATGAATCCCTACTGACGATCCCTGTTTAGCTGGCTTTACAAATGTCAGATTGCCTAGTTTCTCTTCAATTCGTCCCCATGAGTAGTCTGCACGATTTTCAGGTGTAACTAATACATAAGGAGTATTACGAATCCCGGCCTGAGTAATTATCTTTTTAGTAAGATCTTTATCAAAAGCCATGGCACTAGCAGAAATGTTTGAACCAACATATGGCTTGTTAAGGAGCTTAAATAAACCTTGAATTGTTCCATCCTCACCAAGATTACCATGGATAACCGGGAAGAAGAAGTCGATCTCTTTTTGTTCGTTTAATGCCATAATGGGGGCTAGCGGACTGGAAAGATCCATTTTGCGATAAGCTTCTTCAACTACTTCATCCTCTGGCTCACCATCAAAGATTTTTTGTGAAGCCTCATTATTAAGTAAGATTCCATCTTTGGTGAACATAAATAAGCTCACATCATACTTATCTTTATCAAGCGCATCGTAAATATTATGTGCTGATCGCTTTGACACATCATGTTCAGAGGAGTTGCCTCCAAATAATAAAGCGATGTGTAATTTCTTGGTCATAGTAAATACCACCTTAAACATTTTTTATCTTAACCGTTTTCCTAGAACCTTAAGTATAACATGAACCATAAATATCCGCCAAGGTTATTAATAAAAAGAATGTTATTAATCTGAGTTTTTCTGCATTTACTAAACCTATCAATAATAAAATACCAACACTACGTTATAAATAACCCGGGAAATAATCTTTTTTAGGACAAGATAAACTAACAACTATCGTACTTAGACTTTACAATATTTAAAATCATAACCACCCGTCAA
>NZ_QORN01000016.1:0-51143 GCF_014830205.1 Limosilactobacillus walteri | reverse complement strand
AAACGCTAAAACGAACTTGTTATGGTTTTGCCAATCAAAAATTTTTCTTTTTAAGAATCGATTGTATTTTTTCGTAAAAAAATACCCCCTACATTTTTGTAGGAAGTATTTTTAGTCAACCATACCAGTTGACAGATATCCATTATTATTGGTTGGTACCTTGTTGCGAATCGTTAGTTGTCGTATCAGCACTCTTTGTTAAGTGGAGAGTTGCCGTGTGCTGTTGTCCATCACGATAGTAGGTTACCTTAGCACTTTCACCGACTTTATATTTATATAAGGCCGCTTTTAGCGATCCTGCATCGGTGATATTGGTATCACCAAGTTTAGTAATCACATCATACTTCTTTAACCCCGCAGTATCTGCGACTGATCCATTACTTACATCCATTACTACAACTCCTTTACTTACACTTGTAGGCAGTTTTAGAACAGATTGTTGTTGGTCAGATGTCACATTACTAAGGTCAACCATACTAATACCAAGTGACGGACGGGTAATTTTACCGTTTTTGATTAATTGATTAATAATCGTTACTACTTCATTACTTGGGATAGCAAAGCCAATTCCCTCAACTGATGAACCTTGCGTATCAGAGGCAAGTTTCATTGAGTTGATACCGATAACCTGTCCCGCCATGTTAATAAGCGGACCACCTGAATTACCAGAGTTAATTGCGGCATCTGTTTGAATAACTGAAGTTAAAGTACCATCAGTTCCCGCCTTTAACGTCCGGTTTTTGGCAGAAATAATCCCTTTCGTAACAGTATTTGCATATTCACTACCCATTGGTGAACCAATTGCTAACACATCTTGTCCTGGAACAACTGAGTTTGAATTGCCAAATGATGCAACGGTCTTCACATTTCCAGCATTGATCTTTAACACTGCTAAGTCAGTTGCGGCATCTGCTCCTACCAGATCAGCATTCACTTTCTTACCATTACTAAGAATCACCTGTAAAGCATTTGATCCTTTTACCACGTGGTTATTAGTAACAACATAAGCTGAATTACCGCTCTTCTTGTAGATAACACCAGAACCTTCGCTAGCAGTTTCTAATTTATTGTCACTGGATGAATCGCTATTACTGTTGGCACTGCTATTACCATACCCAAAAATGCCTAAAGTACCATTTGATTGTTGTACTTTTTGTTTGTTAATAACACTAACCACAGCACCTTGCACAGACTTATATGCTTGTGAAGCTTCTCCATTTAAGTCTGCCTTATTTTTATTAACCTTTGTTCCTCCCGATTTATTAGAGCCGCTTGGAACCTTTGTACTTGCAACTTCTTCGTGATGTTGAACCATATTATTAATTCCTAGGGCTATGCCACCACCAATTAGCCCAGCAAATAATCCAACGATAATTACGCCTAGCCATAAACGGTCTTTTAACCCTTCTCTTATCTTTTTCATCAATCAACCCTCCACTATCTCAAAGAATCATTACTTTCAAATTACAATTTAAATATGAAAAATCATTGAATAAAGTTGATAAAAAACGTGATATCTTACTATTTTTATTATAACGTCATTAATTTGCTTGGCGTTTCTGGTTCGGCATCACGTAATTCAAAGTCATGATTAACACCAAAATCATGTTGTTCCATCATGCTAGCAACCGTTAAATGGGCTAGTGACCGCATGTTATTGTGTTGACTGCGGTGACCTAAGAAAATTTCCTTTGTACGACGGCCAATGACCCCCATCAATGCATCGGCCCCTTCTTCATTTGAAAGGTGCCCTTCATCTCCTAGGATTCGTTGCTTGAGCGGCCATGAATAAGGCCCCATCCGCAACATTTCAGTATCATGATTGCATTCCATCAGATATGCATCAGCATCACGAATAGTCCCTTCTATGCGATCTGATACGTAGCCCGTATCAGTTAATACACAAAATGTCTTGTTATTATGATGAACTTGGTAAAACTGTGGTTGGGCTGCATCATGTGAGACCGCAAAGCTTTCGATATCCATATCGCCCAGATTTTTAACCGTATTTGGCGCAATAATGTGCTTTTGCTCCAATGGAATTTTACCGACTTTACTGGCCATTGCTGCCCACGTTCCTTCATTCGCATATACATCCATCCCGTATCGTCGTGCAAGAACCCCGACACCATGGGTATGATCACTATGTTCATGCGTCACAAAAATTGCGTCAACATCCTTCAATGAGCGATCAATCTTTTTCATTAAATTTTCAATCCGTTTTCCGCTCAAACCTGCGTCAATCAGAATGCGGTGGTGTCGCGTTTCTAAATAAGTTACATTCCCTGTACTACCACTCGCAAGTATACTGTAACGCAATGGATCAGTATCTGTCACTTAGAGTACCTCCTTGATTATTTATTATTTAATGAGTTGGTATTTATACTATCTGGTGTTTCTTTCATTACCGTACTGTTAAAAGCATTAACTTCTAACTGTTGGATAGCTCCTGAATTTTTTGTCTTAATTTCAACGACCCATGTTGGTACATAGACTGCCTTATCGTCAGTCGTCGTATTTAATAACTTAGCATAACTTAGCCGTGCCCAACGAATCCGTGAATTATTAGGGATTTGGTTGTGCTTATACAACCATGTTACGGCTCGTTGCTGACTAATAGTGTTGGAACGTTGTCGCAGTATTTCAACGTCCTGTAAGTAAGTTTGCGTATAACCAGTTACTTCACGGTCTGAATTCACCCGAAACCGAATTTGGCCGTCATTGGAAATTAATGGTTTTCCTTCAAGCATTTGGGTATAAACAAGAGTATTTTTATCAGATAACTCTTTGTCATATCGATAGTTCGCTCCTAGAGCAACCATCTTCTTATTTTTTAGTAAACGATTCACCCGCCGTAATGAATTCTCTTTAGAGAGCCTAATCGGCTTATCAAAATCACTTGTTAATGTGCCTGATGAGAAATGGAAATTCTGGTTGCGTAACCGTCCAGATTCCTGTTCCAACGTACCGCCATCTGTTGAACGTTTCCCAGCAATATAGTAGCCGGTTTGTTGCTTGTTAGAGAGTTCCCCGTAACTAATCGAATCATTATGCATCTCTTTTAAGACAGTCGATTGGCGATTCGGTTGTCCATTAGAAACTGTAAAACGGGTTTCAAGTATCAGTGAGCTGCCAATTAATATATCAAAAAGTAAGAAGGCAAGAATAAAGATCCATTGAATGCGTTTAAAATTCATGCTCTACTCCTCCTACTTCTCTAATTCAGTGTATTCAACCCATCGACCATGGTACTTAATAAAGTATGTTGGTATTAACTTAACAACATGCTTATCTTTATCTGTATTCTTCCAAATATATCCAACTCGTAAATCTTTTATATCACGCATTCTGTTCGTTGCATGAAGTTGATTGATAACATCTGTACTCGATGGTAGCTTAACCGTCTGATGGTCGATTGGTAACGGAACCTGTAAACTGTAAAGACTCATCCAGTATCGCTCATTGCCGCTCTCTGTTGATTCTAAAGTTACTTCCCCATAGCCATTACTATTAAATATTGGAAAGCTGTTAACATACGGCCGATAATTTAATTGCCGACCATGGTCACTTACCTCATCATAGCGGAGATTATCGAGCGGAATGCCGATTGCTGTTAGCTTACTATAGAAATGCGAAAAAATTTGACTGGTTGATTCGCGATCATCTTTACTCAAATAATTTTCATACTTCATCGTTCCGTTTTGGCGATTAAAAATCAAACGACGATTAGTTCCATCGGTATATGTTGTTTCATTACCATTACGGTTTGCAGTTATTGTTGTATGTTGATTGGTACTCATTAAGCTTGCACTAAGCGTATCAATATTTTGCGCAGTAATTTGATAACCTAATTCTGGCAATTCAAAAGAACGCGGATACACCATTACCGCCACTCCGTTAATAATCTTATGATCAACTGGAATTTTTTCCATTGATGTCAACAATTGACGAATCTTGCTAAAATCGCCCTTTTCAACTCGCACACGGTAAACACTATAATGGTGGTCCCCTAGTAAATAAATTTCGTGTTGGCCATTTAACGGAATAACAATATGGTTAATTTGGTTGACCCGATCGGTATCAATCGATTGTGAAAAGGTTTCATCAAAGACTGAACTTGGTATTTCATCTGGATATGTCAACATTAATGAATTTCGTCGGCGTAAATAACTTAAGTAAACATCACTATTATTTTGCTTAACAATATTTGTCCGTCCGAGTTTCCAGTGTTGCAATTCCTTCTTTACACTTAAAATCAAGTTTGCCTTCGGACTATGCAACTGGTTTTGGTTGCCATTTTTGTTGGTTTCAATTGCTTTTGTTGGCAGATAAACATCGCCCATCGACTGTGGCGTATATTGTTGCGATTGATTACTACTATAGTTTTCGTGTCGTGCTCCTTCGTAAGGAAAGGGATTTGTCCAGATAACCCACGAAATGAACAAACTAATAATTACAACAACCGTTAAGGCGATTGATTGCCAATTACTTTTCAGTTTCCTCATCATCCCAGTCTTCCTCCTCATAAGGTACATATGGCAATGAAATATAGAAAGTTGATCCCTTGCCTTCTACACTATCAACCCAGATCTGCCCACCAAGCATATTGATAACTTCCTTAGATATCGCTAGTCCGAGGCCTGTTCCACCTTGTTTTCTGCTCCGTGCTTTGTCAACCCGGAAAAAGCGATCGAAAATACGGCCAAGGTCTTTCCGAGGGATACCAAGTCCTTGATCAGAAATACTAAGAATAACATGATTGTGGGTTTCCAAAAGACGTGTCGTGATAACACCCCCGTCAGGTGAATATTTGATTGCATTATTCATAATGTTATCGATTACTTGGGTAAATTTGTCGGTATCAATTTCCACCCATAAGTCTTTCTTGGTAAAGTACCGTTCAATCGTGTATTTTTTCTTTTTCGGATCTTCTTTTTTGATAATCATATCAAAGCGATCCAAAATATAATTAAACAGCTCATTAATATTTACATACTCAAGGTTGAGCTTTGTTGTTCCAGCATCCATCCGTGACAAGCTCAATAAATCATTGATCATCCGAATCATTCGGTCAGTTTCATCTTGAACAACTTTTAAGAATTTAGGGGCAATCTCTTTATCCTGCCAAGCGCCATCACTTAATGCTTCAACATAACTTCTTACACTTGTTAACGGTGTCCGTAACTCATGTGATACATTTGAAACGAATTGCTTCCGTTCACGCTCCTCTTTTTGCTGGCTAGTCACATCATGCAAGACACAAACAAGCCCACTAACAAAGCCTGACTCACGCTGAATTGGAGAGAAATAGGCATTCAAGATTAAGTTATTACCTGAATTTGACATATCAATAATCATTTCTCGTTGCTCGCCATTTACTAATTGTCGAACAGTATAGTCATGACGAATATCCAAAACATCGATAATTGATTTACCAATTAAATCATCTTCATTTTCCACACCAAGTAATTGAAGAGCCATATTATTCACAATCGTAACATTACCACGCCGGTCTGTTGCTAACACTCCATCAGACATATGTGAAAGAATACTATCAAGCCGCCGTCGTTCAGAGTCGCTTGACTCTTGGGCTTCCTCAACACGTACTGACAGGTTATTAACCGCTCCCGCTAGTTGACCTAATTCATCATTTCCCAATACTTTTACTTGACCGGAATAATCCCCACGGGCAATCCGCAATGTTTGTTTCCGCATTTCTTCAATTGGCCGGGTTATTTCCTGGGAAATAATTATTGCCAGCAATAGGCTAATTACAATTGTAATCATCGCTGCGGATAAGTAGACAAGCGTAATATTATTGATATTTGAATAAACGCTCTCTAAACTCGCGCGTAAGTATACCGCTCCGACAACATTATTATTACTATTGTCAACTAGCGGAATCACATTTACATAGTAACGTGTGTGGTTAGAATTATCATATAAATTTTCGGTGTGTGAACGGTTATTCAATAAAGTTGCCTTTATTGCTTGGTCAGTTGTTTTTTGTCCAATAGCGCTACGATTATCGGCATTGCTTGTTCCGCGGACAACACTTTTACTGTCAACAACTCGGATTTCAGAAATATTATTATTGTTTACTTCCGAAAGGATCTGGTTAATTTGTTTATTTGCCTTTTTAGTATTAGAGCGTGCTAATTGCTCAGCTAATGAATTATCAACATAAGATGGTAGTTCAATCGTTTGCTTGAATGTATTAAGGTTTTGGTGCTCCAATTGACGCACAAAAACCGCCCCTACACATTCTAGTGTTAACATCAAAATTAACACGAATACAAGGGCGATTTTAAACCGAATCGATTGATAAAATTTTAACTTGCTGTTCACAATGGTTCAGCCTCTAATTCTGATCAGGATTTGCTAAGTAATAACCAACACCACGACGGGTAATTAGCCATTGCGGATGGCTGGGGTTATCCTCTATCTTTTCGCGAAGACGTCGAACAGTAACGTCGACCGTTCGAACATCACCAAAGTAATCATAACCCCAAACTGTCTGGAGTAAATGTTCACGATTAATTACTTGCCCAATATGTTGAGCAAGGTAGTGTAACAATTCAAATTCACGGTGGGTTAAATTAATGTTCTCTCCCCGTTTAGTTACGGTATATGCTTCGGGGTGGATTGTAAGATCACCAATTTGAATATCAGAGTTACTATCTTCTTCTGCTGGCGCTTTAAGAGTGGCCTGCCGCCGCAAATTAGCTTTAACCCGCGCGACTAATTCACGATTAGAGAACGGCTTAGTAACATAATCATCAGCACCTAATTCCAATCCTAAGACTTTATCTAATTCAGAATCCTTAGCAGTCACCATAATGATTGGCATTGTGTGCTTTGCCCGCACACGCTTTGCTACTTCAAGGCCATCGATCTTAGGCAGCATTAAGTCAAGAATAATTAAATCCGGATTTTCTGCTTCAACTTGTTCTAAGGCTGCTTCACCGTCATAAGCAACGACTACTTCATAGCCTTCTTTTTCGAGGTTAAATTTTATGATATCAGAAATTGGCTTTTCATCATCAACAACTAAAATTTTCTTTGCCATATCAATGATTCCCTCCGTTGGGTTAATTGATTAATACTTCAATTCTGCTTTACATAGGTGCTTCTATTATAGCACAAGGGGAAAAAGCTTAACGAATTTTCAAGAAATTGCGAGAAAACATTTGACATTTTAGTAGCAACAAGTTAAAATAACTAAGTATTCTGTTAAAGGATATGGGCAGTTAGCTCAGCTGGCAGAGCAACGGACTCTTAATCCGTGGGTCCAGGGTTCGATCCCCTGACTGCCCATCAGAGGTTTACAGAGATTGAGATTTACTTTCTCAATCTCTTTTTTTATACAACAAAGGAGTTTTAATCATGGCAGAAAAAGAGGTTCTTAGTGAAATCCAGATAACACTTAATGTAATTGGTGGCAAGTGGAAACCCTTGATTCTCCATTACTTAGAAAAAAATGGCACAAAAAGATATAGCGAAATCCTTCACTACCTAGAGTTAGCCCCTAAGAAGACTTTAACTGCCCAATTACGCGAATTAGAACATGATGGAATTATTAAGCGAACTGTTATTCCTACAATTCCAGTTCAAGTTGAATATTCCATTACTAATCATGGTCGTTCCCTCTTCCCATTGTTAGATGTAATGTGTGCTTGGGGATACCTTAATTCACAAGATTATCAGGTAAAACATACTACTTGTACATATAACAAAGAAACTACAAAAATTAAACAAGCTCGGTTACATAAACTATACGAAATGTTTGCTGAAGACCATTTAGGTGATTGGCAAGCAGACGACGAGGATACTTCAATGTAACCTGGGAAATAAAATGTGCCGTCTTGTCGGTAAGATCAAGTCTCGTTATCATTAAGACAATGATTAACATTGATTTTACTGAAGGGACGGTTTTTCTATGAAACAAATTAATTTAGGCGCTACTTCGCTTCAAATTCCAGCAATGGCTCTAGGAATTATGCGAATGGAAGCAAAATCCCCCGCTGATGCGGCGAAGGCAATTGATGCTGCTTACGAAAACGGCATTAATTTTATCGATTCCGCAGATATTTACGGTCAAGGAAAGTCGGAAGAAGTTTTTAGCAAAGCATTGAAACTTTCAAGCACAAAACGTGAAGAGCTCTTTATCCAATCCAAAGCAGGTATTATTATTGATCCCGCACGCAGCCACGGAAGTTTTGTTTTTGGAAGTCGGTACGAGTTTACCAAACAACATATCTTAGAAGCAGTTGATGGTATTCTTTCCCGAATGAAGACCGATTATCTTGATAGTTTCCTCTTACACCGTCCTGATCCATTAATGGATTTAGAAGGGATCCGTGAAGCATTTGATATTTTACAAGCTAGTGGCAAAGTCCGCTTCTTTGGTGTTTCGAACTTTAACCCGCAACAATTTGCGATGGTTCAAAATATCGTTAGTCAACGATTGATGTTTAACCAATTACAGTTTGGTCTGATGCATACCGGAATGATCGACTTCGGCATCCATACTAACATTAATGATAAAGATGGTACTAACCATGATGGTGAAATTCTTGAATATTGTCGCCAACACCATGTTACCATCCAAGCTTGGTCACCATTCCAGTATGGAAACTTTGAAGGAACCTTTATCGATAATCCTGATTATCCCGAGCTAAATGCCACTTTAGCCAAATTAGCTAATAAGTATAATGTCGGTAAAAATGCAATTGCAGCTGCTTGGATTCTTAAACACCCTGCTCAAATTCAGATGGTGATGGGAACAATGAACCCTCAACACATTGCTGATAGTGCAAAAGGTGCTGACATTCGGTTAACTAATCAAGAGTGGTATAATCTATACCTTGACGCTGGACATCAATTGCCCTAAAAGGAGCAATCCCCTATGTATCAAGCAAACGAAAATCGTTATCAAAAGATGATTTATAACCGTGTTGGCAACAGTGGCCTTAAATTATCAGCACTTGGATTAGGATTTTGGCATAATTTTGGTAGTGTGGATCCTTTTGAAAATCAAAAGGCAATCGTTCACCAAGCTTTTGATTTAGGAATTACCTACTTTGACCTAGCAAATAACTATGGTCCTATTCCCGGCAGTGCCGAAGAAAACTTTGGTCGGATTATGGCGACCGACATGAAGCCTTATCGAGATGAAATGATCATTGCTAGTAAAGCCGGTTATGAGATGTGGGATGGTCCTTATGGAAATTGGGGCTCGCGGAAGAGCATTATCGCTAGCGCAAATCAAAGTTTACAACGATTAAATCTTGATTACGTTGACATCTTCTACTCACACCGACCAGATCCAGCAACTCCAATTGAAGAAACTGCTGAAGCACTTGATCAACTCGTTCGTGAAGGCAAGGCGCTTTACATTGGAATTTCAAATTATAATGGTAAACAAACCGCGGCAATTACAAAAGTATTTAAAGAACTTCGGACACCATTTATTATTCACCAACCCCGCTACAATATGTTCGACCGTCATATTGAAAATGACCTTCTTCCAGTACTAAAACAAGAGGGCAAAGCAGCAGTTTGTTTCAGCCCATTGGCACAGGGACTATTAACTGACCGTTATTTAAACGGAATTCCAGCTGACTCAAAACTAACCAATCTTAGTCCTAGAGAAAATCTAGGGCTTTTTATTTACTATAAATGTACAATTAATTAAAAAGCACTTGCTAAATTCTAAAGAAGTTGATACCTATTGTTTATATTGTTAAAGAATATGGGCAGTTATCTCAGCTGGCAGAACAACGGACTCTTAATCCGTGGGTCTAGGGTTCGATCCCCTGACTGCCCATCAGAGGTTTACAGTGAGATTTTTTCTCGGTCGCTTTTTTGTATGTGTTGGAAAACTTAATTCTATTCAAAAAACGACCAAGATCGGCTAAAAAGCTGATTTTGGTCGTTTATCTTTATTTAAATTGATCGTGAACATACTGAGCATAAAGCGGTGTGGTTTGAAGCAATTCTTGGTGCGTTCCTGCGCCTGAGATCGTTCCGTTTTCAATAAAGTAAATCTTGTCGGCATCAACAATGGTACTCAAACGGTGAGCAATTACCAGTGTTGTCCGTCCTTGCATTAAGTCACCTAATGCTTTTTGAACCATCGCTTCTGATTCAGCATCTAAACTGGCGGTCGCCTCATCAAGCATCAAGATTTTAGGATCACGAAGAAAGGCTCGGGCAATGGCAATTCGTTGACGTTGCCCACCAGATAGTTTGATTCCACGTTCACCAATTTCGGTTTCTAATTTGTCCGCCATTTTATTGACGAAAACATCCGCATATGCCATCTTTAGGGCTCTCCATAACTCTTTATCATCAACAGTTCGGTGTAACCCATATGTCAAATTATCCCGAATTGTTCCTGGCATTACAGCTGCATCTTGACTTACCAGCCCGATTTGTTCACGCCATTTTGCCAAGTCTAATTTTTCGATATTTTCATCACCGATAAGAATCTTTCCTGCGGTTGGTTGATAGAATCGTTCAATTAATGAAAAAATTGTCGATTTTCCGCCACCCGATGGTCCTGCAAAGGCCACGACCGCATTCGGCTTAGTCGTAAAATTAATATCCTTTAAGATTGGCTTCCCTGCTTCATAAGCAAAGTCAACATGCTCAAACTTCAATGGCTCAGTTTCAATGTCTTTTTCAAGCTTATCTTCGTCAAATTCTTCTGGTTCAGATAACATCTGCTGAATCCGCTCAGTTGCACCACTAGTCTTAGCCATATTGGTAAAGAGTTGACTAATTACAATAACTGGTCCAAAAATCTGGAAGAGGTACATTAAGAATGAAACTAACGCCCCCATCGTTATTTGCCCATTCATTACGCGAATTGCACCATAGCCAAGAACAATTAAGAACATTAGCATCATTAACATATTTGTAATTGGTTGGGTCACCGAGTTAATCAATGCTTCTTTAGTTCCAATTCCATATAGGTTATCAATTCGCTGGCTTCCTTTAGCGAGTTCATGTTCTTCGCCATTTGAAGATTTCACTAAACGAACTTCACCTAATACATCAGTCGAATCACTAGCGAATTTAGCTAATTCATCTTGACGTACGCGGCCGATTTTCCGTGATAGGTTCATCACCGGCATCATTACTAACATTATTAGCGGCACAGCAATAAACATTAACAGAGTCATCCGCCAATCCATCGCCATCATGATTACTAACGCACCAACAAATTGTAAAATTGATGTCATTGCATTAGGGAAGGTTGATGCAAGTAATTCCTTCACTTGGGAAGTATCATTTACTAGGCGTGAACTAATTTCCCCTGTTTTGACATTATCAAAATATTTAACAGGCATTTTAAGTAATTTCTGCCATAATTTTTTACGAAGTTTAGCAACAACATTCTCACCAAAAATCCCAAGCAGGACTCCTGAAAATGCACTGGTAATTAATCCAGCAATAAAAATGATGACTGTTAAAACAGCTAATGTCAGACTAATGTGACGAAAATCATTAATTAGTTTCTGGGCTAATTGGGGTACGAATAAATTAGCTCCTGTTGAAACAAACCCTAAAAGGATACCCACAATAAGCTTTGTATATTGTGGATGCAGTTGGTTAATTAGGCTAAAGAATTCACGAAAATTAAATTTGTTTCTTCTCAAATCATAAGCCTCCTAACAATTAAATATCTAACTATTTTGACGATTTATATTAAAACATTTAGATATCTAACTGTCAAGAGTCTAACTTATTTTTGTAAATTTTTATTGAGAGTTGTCATGCTAGAAATTACTAAATCGATACTTTCCTCATCGAGTTGTGCAACAATTTTTTGACAGGCTCGATCAAAGACTTCCTTAATCTGGCTAGCTTTTTCAATTCCTTCTTTAGTTAGAAAAATTCGTTTAATTCGTGCTGATTCATTATCATTTTTTCGGATAATATAACCGTCACGTTCAAGATTCTTGAGCATACTTGTAATGCTTGCATTCCGAATATGGAAATAATCCCCCAATTCTCGTTGAATGAGTCCTGGATGATCTTTTATATATAACAATGTCCTTGCCTGTTGCGGTGTTAGTGATAATTGTGGCGTAATGGTTGTAAAAAAGTGATGCATATTAACCATGTATGTTCGCAATAACCGATTCATATGTTCAAATTTATCTTTTTTCGAGACCATAAAATTACTCCTAAATTAATTGTCGTTTATTAAAAAATATAACAGTTAGATGCCTAAGTAAATATTAATTTGCAAATTAAAAAATAAATTTTAAAAAGCACTTGCGAAATCCTAGTTAAGTTGATATTATTATTTATGTTGTCAAAGACATGGGCAGTTAGCTCAGCTGGCAGAGCAACGGACTCTTAATCCGTGGGTCCAGGGTTCGATCCCCTGACTGCCCATCACTATAAAGTCACCGAATTATCGGTGGCTTTTTTCATTTCAAAAAAAGCTAAGCATAATCTTAATGAAAATACGCTAAAGCTAAAAATTATCGCTATTAACAGGGACGCAACGAACCATTGCTAGACTTTCTGTTGTTATTTCCGTATCCTTATATCAAAAATATGAGGTAGGGAAATAATTATGTCTTTTGGTGAACAAATTCTAAATCAGCGCAAAAAGCTCGGACTTACACAACAAAATGTCGCTGATGCATTACACATTACACGGCAAACACTTTCTAAATGGGAAAATGATAAAAGTTATCCTGATTTAAAACTGTTACTCGCTCTTAGTGATTTATACCATGTTCCTGTAGATTCATTACTAAGAAAAAATAAAGACCTAACTAATTTTCTAAACCGTGATAAAGCAGCGCAAGCATTCAATATCATCCGTGGATTATTTTGGCTACTCATAGGACTGTACCTTTTTGCACCCAATAACTATTGGTCAAGTATTTTAATCCCTGTTATATTTGCTATTCTGATGGAATATCTATTCTATAAAGAATGCTTTTTCTTGGGAAAAAACTGGGATAAACGAAGCCGCTGTACCATTTTAGGGTACATATGGTCTGCGGTAATGATTATTACTGTAATCTACTCCGTTATTAATTCCATTATTAATAAACACCTTAATATGTTACTTTTTTGCTTTATATTAGCAATATATTATTTTTTCCAACAATACATGTATAAACCACGCAATTAAAAAAGTGAATGAAACAGTGTCAATTCCATATGACTGGCTACTGTGTTGTACATTTAAAATAGTAAGTGGCTGAGAAAAAACTTTTGTTTTCTCTCAGCCTCAACTCTTTTAACGAACAATAATCAGCCCGTTACGTGCCACTCATCATTCTGGCTTAGCCAACTGCCTTGTTGAGAAGATTATTACTCCCTTCATCTATTCAATATCTTCATTCATTAACTCTTTTCGAGCTTGTTTAAGGCTAAGCTGTTGTTCTGGTGATACTTCTGGATATGCTAATGGCAAACTATTAATCTTTTTCGTCAAAATATCCGAAACGATTAACCTTGAGTACCATTTATCATCTGCTGGAATAACATACCATGGATTTTTCTCTGTGGCCGTGGCATTAATAGCCTTTTCATAAGCTTTTTGATAATCATCCCAATATTGACGTTCACGAATATCAGCCGCTGAAAATTTCCAGTTTTTTTCAGGTATATCGATCCGTGCTAGGAATCGCTTCTTTTGCTCTTCTTTTGAAACATGCAGGAAGAATTTTACAATTAAGTAGCCGTTCCGAGTTAAATAGCTTTCATATTGACGAATATCTTCATAACGGCTATCGAAGAACCGATTATTAACGTCCTTCAATGATTCAATCCCTGGCAAATCAGCCTGCACAATCAATTCAGGGTGAACACGAGAAATTAAAACATCCTCATAGTAGGAACGGTTAAAGACTCCGATATCCCCCCGCATTGGCAATTCACTGTTTATCCGCCAAAGGTAATCATGCCGAAGTTCACGGCCAGTTGGTTGTTTAAAATTAGCAACTTTAAAACCAACTGGGTTAACTCCAGCAAAAATATGCGAAATCATACTGTCTTTCCCTGCTGCATCCATCGCTTGGAAGACAACTAAAACGCCATAGTGTCGCCGTGCATACATCATCTTTTGAGCATTCTTTATTGATTTAACATTCTTCTTAATTTTCTTTTTAATCTTCTTTAATTCATCAGCGGAATCTTTAACTTTCGTTGGTGCTTTTTTTATATCAAAATCTTTTCCAGTATAACAATATTGATCAGTCTTCATTAATCTTCACCTCATTGCTTTTAAACGATTTTCATTTACCATCATAGCAAATGCTCTGTAATTTGGTTAATAAAAGGATAATAAACGGCTTCCAATATAATTAAAAATGTATACAAAAAAGCTCTAGTATTCGGAAAATCCGAACGCTAGAGCCCTCTTTACGCTTGCGGAGTGTGCATGACACTTCCTTACCTAATAAGATCATTTTCAGTTGGTTGGTATTTTCTATGTTTTAGCTTACCGATTTTATGTTCCCGACCATCATTAACAATAAATTCATCAATTGCCCCGCAGTGCTCACAGACAGTAATAATTTGATATCGTTGCGAATCATCATTATTAGTATCCATCCAATTCCGTTCAGCAATGATTAATGGTTCTTCTTGGCAACGATAGCATGAAATTGCTAATTTGCATTCTTCCCGAAACGGATCACCAGTTTTGCCGACCATTCCGTAACGATCTTCTCCATAAACGTTGTCAAAATTATTATAAAACATATTCTCACTTCTTTAGTATTCTACCGCTTTTGCCCGTTTTACTTTAACAACTAGCAATACAATTAACTCCATCACGAAAATAGAAATAGCACAAATAACAAATAAAATGTGGTAAGAAGTTGCTTCAATCATTAAACCACCAAATAATGGTCCAATTGCCTTCCCCAACGATGAAAAGGCATTTAAGATTCCTTGATACTTTCCCTTAACTGCCACTGGCGATAAACTATTGACAATTGCTGGCATTGTCGGTAGAGCTGTTGCTTCACCAATCGTCAAAACGACCATTGCCGCTACAAACCATCCATATGAGTGAGCATAGAGTAAGAGGACAAACGAAAAACCAATTGTAAATATTCCAATAAATACTTGCGCATATGGGCGATTAACCCAGCGGTTGAGCCATGTAAGGCCTAGCTGGAAGACAACGATCAAAATTCCATTTAATGTCCATAACAGACTGTACTTTGTCATTGAAATTCCTTGGTCAGTCATAAATACCGATAAATTACTTGCCCATTGTTCATACATTGTCCAAATTACAACTAACGCAACAAAAAAGATCCAGTTAATCCATAAATTAGCTTGGGGAAGTTTAACATTAGTTGTTTGTTCGCTATTGTTTGTCGTTTGTGTTGTTGTTTGATGACTATCCTTAAAGAAGAAAAGCACAACAAGTGAAAACATCGTATATAAAATAGTGGTAATTAAAAACATTGGTGAAACGTTACCATGTGCGTATTGATACAGCGGTCCGACAATCGTTGTTCCAATCACCATTCCTAAATTATTGGCAAAATATAGCATATTAAACACATATCGCCCATCACGACCAGATCTTGTTGCAAAGGAATTGACCATTGTAATTATCCAACCGTTAAAAAAGCCGATTGCGGTCAGTAAAATTCCATAGATAGGCCAGCCATTAAAGAAAATCATGATGGCCATTACAGCAGTCGCTATCAATGTACCGCCAATCATTAACTTACGAGGATTTGCTCGATCAAATAGCAATCCGCTTACATAACTACCGACAACATTTGCCCCAGAATAAAAGAGCAATACAATCCCCGAAACAGTTAGCGATTCATGCAACTGATCGTGGATATAGATTGTTGTTAAGGGCCATACAAAGCTGTTTCCAATACTTCCAAGAAACATCCCTAATAATAGCCATTTTAACTCTACGCCTTGACGGTTCATTGTTTACGCCTCCTCAATTACTATCATACCGTTTATTCTTTCTAAAAACCTTTTTAATGTCTTAAGCGCACTAAAAGGGCTACCCCAGTGTATTGCTGAAATGCCCTCTTAGACTTATCATCTTTAATTATTATCTTCTGGAATATAAGAAATCGAAGTGAATTTATTATAGGACTTCGCAAATAGTAATTTAACCGTGCCCCGCGGACCACTACGATTCTTCTCAATGATGACTTCAACCTCACTTGCATTAGAGCCATCATCGTCTTGATTATTTCTCTGGTTATTATTATCATCGTCAGAATCTTCATCATGCTCATAGTAATCATCACGATAAAGGAAACTAACAATATCCGCATCCTGTTCAATTGACCCTGATTCACGAATATCAGACAATACCGGACGCTTGTCTTGTCGCTGCTCAACACCCCGAGATAACTGTGAAAGTGCAATTACTGGTACTTCCAATTCTTTTGCAAGCTTCTTTAATTGACGGGAAATTTCTGAAACTTCTTGTTGCCGATTATCAGGATTACTACCTTCAATCAATTGGAGATAATCAATAACAATCAATCCTAAGTTTCCTTTTTCTTTTGCTAATCGCCGACAACGTGCTCGTATTTCCGCAACTTTAATCCCTGGTGTATCATCAATATAAATACTTGCATTACTCAGCGCCCCAGTCGCAATAAACAGACTTTGCCATTCATCCTGGTTAAGTTGTCCTGTTCGTAAGTGGTTAGCATTAATGTTTCCTTCAGCGCACAGCATCCGGTTAGCAAGTGATTCCGCCCCCATTTCAAGACTGAAAATAGCAACAGTATTATCTGTCCGCGTTGCTACATTCTGGGCAATATTAAGGACAAATGCCGTTTTTCCCACGGCAGGCCGGGCCGCAATAATTACTAATTCATCTTTATGCAGTCCCGTAGTCATTTCGTCTAGTTGCGCATAACCTGTTGATAATCCTGTGATTTCTGATCCTTGTTTAGAAAGGTCACTAACATGGTTAATTGATTGCTGAAGTACATCCCCAATGCTCTGAAAACCTGTCTGCCGACTATTTTCAGAAACTGACATAATTTCTTGTTCAGCTCGGTCAAGCTGATCTTCAATTTTATCATTATCAGCGTAACTGTCATTAATGATTTTAGTTGCTGTATTGATTAAACGCCGAGAGATTGCTTTATCATGAACAATCTTAGAATAATAAACAACATTCGCTGCTGTTGGCACTGCCGTTGCAAGTTCACCAATATAAGCAACGCCACCAACATTTTCTGTTTGATTATCCTGATCAAGAACATTTTTCATTGTCAGTGGGTCAATCGGCTGATCCTCATTGTTTAATTGGATCATTTTTTCAAAAATAATCTGGTGAGCCTTACGATAAAAATCTTGGGGCTCTAAATATTCCATTGCATCAGCCAACGCGTTTTTACTCAAAAAAGCAGCTCCAAGAACTGCTTTTTCTGCTTCAATATCGCGTGGTTCTTCTTGCATTGGTGCATTATCCATAGCGATACCGCTCCTTAAATATCTTGATTCGCACTACTTTTCTGCAATGTGAACACGAATTTGAGCCTCAACTTCGGGGTGAAGCTTAATTGGCACGTTAACGTAACCAAGCGCCTTAATTGGGGCTGCCAGCTCAATTTTTCGTTTGTCAATTTTAAGGTCAAATTGTTTTTGAAGAGCAGTTGCAATTTGCTTTGTTGAAATTGAACCAAACATCCGGCCATCAGTCCCAGCTTTTCCGCTTAATTCGACAACGGTATTATCATTTTCAAGAATTTTTTTCATCCGCTTTGCATCCGCGAGTTCTTCAGCAGCATGCTTTTCTTCTGCCCGTTGTTGCCCCTTTAATTGACTCATGGCAGCTTTAGTCGCTTGTTTTGCTAATCCACGCTTAATTAAGTAGTTTTGTGCATATCCGTCTGGCACTTCTTTTACTTGCCCACGTTGTCCGCGACCTCGGACATCTTGCATAAAAATAACTTTCATTATGATCACTCCTCTGTTTCATTTTGCTCTTTGTCAGGCTTGGTTAGAATATCAACTAACTCTTGCTTAACTTCAGCAATCGTCTTGCCACTGATTTGTGTAGCCGCATTTGCTAGGTGACCACCGCCACCCATCTTCTCCATAATCACTTGAACGTTAATGTTACCCATCGAACGGGCAGAAACACATACTTTTCCGTCCGACCGCTTAAAGATAACAAATGAAGCCTCAATTCCGCTCATTTGCAGTAACATATCAGCAGCTTGGGCGGCAGTAACAGGATCATAAACCTGTTCCTGTTCACCCGTACATAATGCTATTTTATCATTTATTTCAGCCCTTGAAATCAAATGATTGCGTTGCATAAATGTTTCTGGATTTTCTTTCATGAACGATTGAATCATTAGCCCGTCTGCACCTGCCGAGCGGAGATAGCTAGCGGCATCAAACGTTCGCGTTCCAGCACTCTTCGTAAATGACTTTGTATCAACTTGAATCCCAGTCAACATTGCTGTTGCTTCAAGTTTGTTGAGACCTTTACCTTCACGGGGCTGGTACTCAAACATTTCAGTAATTAGCTCACATGTCGAAGAGGCATACGGTTCAATATAAACAAGTAACGGATTCTCGGGAAAATCCTCGCCTCGCCGGTGGTGGTCAATAATAACCAATCTGTTTTGCATTTTATCATATAACTCAGGAGCAATGGTAATCCCACGCTTGGCATGATCCACCATTACTAACAAGCTATTTCCTGTTGCTTTTTCGAGTGCTTCAGCAGGAGAGATAATATGATCCTTAATCGTCTGGTAATTATCAATCTCGTGCATCAATCGCTGAATATCAGAATGCGGATGTTCATCATCAATGACGATCCAACACTCCCGCCCATTCATTTCAGCAATCCGACGAATTCCTAAGCAGGCACCAATAGAATCCATGTCTGGATTAGTATGACCCATTACAAATAATTGGTCTGACTGAGCCATTAGTTCTTGGAGGGCTTGACTAATCATTCGTGCCCGTACCCGTGTCCGTTTCTCCATCGGGTTAGTCTTTCCACCATAAAATCGTGCTTCTTGGTCTTGAGCACGCACAACAACTTGATCTCCTCCTCGTCCTAAAGCAAGGTCAAGGTTATTTTGCGCTGTATCCGCAAGTTTTATCAAGTCATTTTCGCCATAAGCAATCCCCACACTAAGTGTCACTGGTGAATTTTGCTTTGACGTATTTTGCCGAATCACATCAAGAATCTTAAATTTTTGCTTTTCCAATTCTGCCAATGAAACTTGATGGCCAATGATTAAGTAATTATCATCATCAATAATCTTCATTAAGAGATGATTATCTACTGCCCAATCGCTTATCTCAGAAGTAACATAATTATGCAGGTTGGATACATCAGAATCACTCATTCCTTGAATCAATTCATCATAATTATCAAGATAAATATTACCAATAAAAATTTGTTCATTTTTATATTGCGCACTAATTTGTTCATATTTTGTAATATCAAGCAAATATACTACCTGTCCTTGATATTGAACCAAAAATTCAAATTGATGGCCTCTCCAAGTTACTACTTGTGTTTTTTTATCATCCGCATACTTATTTATTAATTCTGCTAAATCAGCATCAACATCTGCAATCGGCTTCCCAACAACAATCTCAAGGTTAAAATATCGTGCCATGTATGGATTGATCCATTCAACTTCATGACGCTTATTTAACATAATCATCCCTATTGGCATCTCTAGCAAGGCTTCCTGTTGCCCACGTTGAACCTTGTAGGTCAGTTCATTTAAATATTCATGAGCATCAACTACTAATTTTCTAAGTCGTTGTAAACTAACAGCCCCGCCGATAACTGCAATTAATAATACTATAATCCCTATAATCCAGTTGTCCATAAACCCTAAAATAAGTCCAATAACTGTTAGAATTACTATGTAGCAGACATTCCAGCGGACTGCTGGATGTTCAAAATAAAACACCCAGTTCTCACGACTGAAAAATTTTTGCATATTAGTCCTCCCAAAATAGCTCTAATTTGTCTATTAATCGGATAAATCTATCATATCACATCAATTACTTAGTCCATAGATTATATCATTTAATGGCGAGGATTAAACTTAAAAATATACTATCGCTTAATTATTCTGAATAAAATAACCAAATTTACTATAAAATATTCTGAATTAATAATTGTTATTTAAAATAATAAAGAGACTGATCAAAATTCAGCCTCTTTATTATAATTATTCTCGCGGAAATTAATCTTCTGCAACGAATGGCAAAAGACCCATAATCCGTGCACGCTTGATAGCGATAGTTAACTTACGTTGGTTCTTAGCACTAGTACCAGTTACCCGACGTGGTAAAATCTTACCGCGTTCAGAGATGAACCGACGTAATAAATCAGTGTCTTTGTAATCGATGTATTCGATGTGGTTTGCGGCGATAAAGTCGACCTTACGACGACGACGACCGCCCCGACGTTGTTGTGCCATGAAATTACCCTCCTATTCTGAGTGAAAATTATTTAGAATGGTAATTCGTCATCTGCTAAATCAATGGATTGACCACCATCATCACTGCTTCCAGGGAACTGGTTGCCAGCGCTTTGACCATTGTCGAAACCATTATTAGCATTTGGTGACGGATTACTTTGAGGAGCGTTATTTCCGGGTTGTGGTTGATTGCCATATTGCGGAGCCTGAGCACCAAATGGTTGTTGGTTATTACTAAATGGCTGTTGAGCATTTTGCTGGCTCATTCCACCATTTTGACGTGGCTCCAATAGGGCAAAATTATCAACAACAACTTCGGTAACATATACACGGTTACCTTGTTGGTTCTCGTAATTTCGGGTTTGAATCCGTCCTTCAATTCCAACAAGCGAACCCTTATGTGTAAAGTTACTAAAGTTTTCAGCGGACTTACGCCAAATGACGCAATTGATAAAGTCAGCATCACGATCACCATTTTGGTTTCGGAACTGTCGATCAACAGCTAATGTAAATGAAACAACTGCTGTCCCGCTGGTTGTGTACCGCAACTCGGGATCTCTTGTTAAACGCCCAGTTAAGACTGCACGATTAAGCATAGATCTTTCTCCTCTCTTGATTTAATGACAATTAATTAAGCATCAAGCTTAACAATCATGTGACGTAGGATATCATCACTGAACTTAGCTAAACGATCAAATTCGTTTAAAGCTTGGTCAGAGTCAGTAGTTAAGTTTACCACGTGGTAAGTACCTTCAGTGTACTTAGCAATTGGGTAAGCAAAACGACGAGTTGACCAATCCTTTGAGTCAGCGATAGTTGCACCATTGTCCGCCAAGATCTTGTCGAATCGGTCTACCAATTCGCTCTTTGCAGATTCTTCAATATCAGGACGAATGATGTAAGTAATTTCATATTTGCGTGTTTCCATGAATGTTACACCTCCTTATGGACTCTGGCTCTTCTCTCCATTTGAGAAGAACAAGGAAAGTAGACGTCTGTACGTATACTCACAGACATAAAATATAGCATAGTTTTCTATTTAAAACAAGGAACATCTGACAAGAAATCCTAAATGTTGCGGTCACTATTAATATATATACGTAAAATTTCTACTTTCGCACTTTTTATTTTTAATTTTTTGTTGATTGATTTTGAGTATCGCTCGTATTTACAACTTCGGTATTCAGACTGTCAGCCTCTTCATTGTCATCTTCTTTATCAACTTTTGCGATTGTAGCAACGCGAGCACCATTATCCATTTTAATCAAATGAACCCCCACTGCTGACCGACCAGTGTGAGATACACTTTCAACGTCAAACCGAATAATGACGCCCTGATCAGTAACTAACATAATATCTTCATCGCCATTGACGGTCGTTAAACCAACGAGCGGACCATTCTTGGCGGTTACATTAACCGTCTTCACTCCAAGACCACCACGCCCCTTAATCGGGTACTCTTTAGCAGCCGTCTGTTTTCCAAATCCATTTTCACTAATTACAAGAACATTGCTATTAGGATTAAGGGGAGCCGCACCAATTACATAGTCTTCACCACGTAAACGAATACCACGAACTCCAGCAGCACTCCGACCCATTGACCGGACAACCGATGACTTAAAGCTAAGTGCATATCCATTATGTGTTCCAATAATCATTGGTTGATCTTCACTAATAACCTCAACATCGATTAATTCATCATTTTCGTGAAGGTTAAGTGCCTTTAGACCATTACTCCGAATATTCTTAAATTCAGTAACTGCAGTCCGCTTGACGGTTCCGTACTTAGTCGTAAAGAACAAGTACTTATCATCATCATTTGTTTCATGGGAAACATTAATAACAGCACTAATCTTTTCTTTATTGTTGATACCTAGGAGGTTAATAATCGGGATTCCTTGCGCAGCACGACCGTATTCCGGAACTTCATACCCTTTCATTGAGTAAACTTTACCTGAATTTGTAAAGAAGAGTAGCATATCATGAGTCGAACTTGAAATCAGTTGTTCAATAAAGTCATCCTTGTGGACACCCATTCCTTTAACACCACGTCCACCACGATGTTGAGATTTGAACTCATCAACAGGTAGCCGTTTAATGTAACCATTATGCGTCAAAGCAACAATAATATCTTCTTCCTCAATCAAGTCTTCATCTTCAATGTTGGTAATATCCCCAACTTGAAGTTCTGTCCGACGATCATCACCAAAACGCTTTTGAATCTCCATCAGTTCATCGTAAATAATTTGATTGATTCTTTCACGGTGAGCAAGAATATCCTTGTAGTCAGCGATGGCTGCCATAAGCTTTTGATATTCATCTTCAATCTTTTCACGTTCTAAACCAGTCAATCGTACAAGCCGCATATCAAGAATTGCTTGTGCCTGACGATCAGATAATCCATAGTTACTCATTAATTCATTCTTAGCTACTTCACTTGTTTGTGAATTGCGGATGATATTAATGATTGCATCAATATGGTCTAGGGCAATTCTTAATCCTTCAACAATATGCGCGCGATTTTGGGCCTTTTTTAAATCAAACTCTGTCCGACGACGAACAACTGATTCTTGGTGTTCAAGATAATATTGTAGGATTTGCTTTAGACTCAAAATCTTGGGCGCACCGTTAACAATTGCTAGCATATTAAAGTTAAAGGTGGTCTGCATCAATGTCATCTTGTACAAATTATTTAAAATAACTTCTGCACTAGCATCACGCCGAACATCAATTACAATCCGCATTCCATCACGGTCTGTCTCATCGTTTACATCAGTAATTCCATCGATATCCTTGTTTCGGGCAAGCTCTGCAATCCGCTCAATCAGCTTAGCCTTATTTACCATATATGGAATTTCATGAACAATAATGCGTTGCTTACCATTCTTCTGTTCTTCAATATTGACTTTAGCTCGGACAATAATTGTACCCCGACCAGATTCATAGGCTTTACGAATACCAGACTTACCCATAACTACACCACCAGTTGGAAAGTCTGGTCCTGGAATTGCCTTCATCAATCCTTCAGTGGTGATATCTGGATTATCCATTAGCATATGGATTCCATTAATTACTTCTCCAAGATTATGGGTTGGAATATTGGTTGCCATCCCAACTGCAATCCCTGAAGCACCATTAACTAGTAAATTGGGAAAGCGGGCAGGTAATACATCGGGTTCTTTTTCTGTTCCATCATAGTTATCATGAAAATCAACAGTATCTTTATTAATATCGCGAAGCATTTCAACCGCGATTTTACTCATCTTTGCCTCAGTATAACGCATGGCAGCAGCGCCATCTCCATCAACTGAACCAAAGTTACCGTGACCATCAACTAACATATAACGATAGCTAAAATCCTGAGCCATTCGTACAAGCCCTTCGTAAATTGAAGAGTCTCCATGAGGGTGAAATTTACCCATTACATCCCCCACAATCCGGGCCGACTTCTTATACGGCTTGTCAGGCGTAACTCCTAATTCGTTCATTCCGTATAAAATCCGGCGTTGTACTGGCTTTAATCCATCACGAACATCAGGAAGCGCCCGTGAAACAATAACACTCATTGCATAATCTAAGAATGAGTTTTTCATCTGGCTCGTAAGATTTACATCCGTGATTCGATTCGGCATATCATGTTCAGCCAATGTCGTTCCTCCTTTTTTGTATCAACAGCAAGTATTATTTCAACTATAGGTCAAGGTTCTCAACAAATTTAGCGTTCTCTTCGATAAAGTCCCGGCGCGGACCTACTTTAGTCCCCATTAGCATTGGGAAAATTTTATCTGCTTGTTCAGCGTCATCTAATTTTACGCGAAGCAAATGACGATTTTCAGGATCCATTGTTGTTTCCCATAATTGTTCAGCATCCATTTCCCCAAGCCCCTTGTACCGTTGAATAACCGGTTTAGGACTAGGCTGTAGTGAGCTTACTACTTGCTCTAATTCCTCATCAGAATCAATATATTTAACAAATTTACCTTGCCGTACTTGGTATAGTGGCGGCTGCGCAATGTAAACATAGCCGTGGGTAATCATCGGTTTCATGAAACGATAGAATAGCGTAAGAAGCAATGTTCGAATGTGCGCGCCGTCAACATCGGCATCAGTCATAATAATCAGTTTGTGGTAATTTGCTTTGGTGATATCAAAGTCATCACCAAAACCCGTTCCTAGCGCTGTAAACAAAGAGCGAATTTCATCATTCGCTAGCACACGATCAAGGGTTGCTTTTTCTACGTTTAAGATTTTTCCTCGAATAGGCAAAATTGCTTGAGTCAGCCGTGAACGTCCTTGCTTAGCAGAACCACCGGCCGAGTCCCCCTCGACAATAAATAATTCTGAAATTTCTGGATCTTTACTGGTATTATCGGCAAGCTTACCAGGTAAATTACTAATTTCAAGGCCGCTCTTCTTCCGCGTAACTTCACGTGCCCGCTTGGCAGCTACCCGCGCCTTAGAAGCAAGTTGCCCCTTTTCAATAATTTGTCGTGCTTCGTCAGGGTGTTCTAGTAAGAAGCGATTGAATGTCGATGCAAAGACATGGTCTGTTGCTGTTCGAGCATCAGAGTTGCCTAATTTAGTCTTAGTCTGCCCTTCAAATTGAGGGTCAGGGTGTTTAATTGACACAACAGCCGTCAATCCTTCACGAACATCATCCCCAGATAAAGTCTCATTAGCCTTCAGTACTCCAGCTTTATGACCGTAATCATTAATTACCCGCGTAAGTGCCATCTTAAATCCAGTCTCATGGGTTCCACCTTCATAAGTATGGATATTATTAGTAAAGGTCAGCAGGTTGCTACGGTAAGAATCGGTATACTGCATTGATACTTCGACAGTAATATCATTTTCTTTTCCTTCGACATAAATTGGCGGATCAAAAAGAACATCTTGGTTTTCATTAAGGTATTCAACATAATGACGAATACCCCCTTCATAATGAAATTCTTTTCGTTGATGATTTTCATCCCGTAAATCTTCAATCGTAATCTTAAGACCCTTATTTAAAAAGGCTAACTCACGCAAACGATCAGTTAACGTTTTAATATTATACGTTGTCGTCTCGCGGAAAATTTCCGGATCAGGCTTAAAGTGAACGGTTGTCCCATGTTCTGTTTCTGATAAACCATCTTCAATAACTTTCATCCCGGTCTTAACATGACCATGATCAAAGTCCATATAATACCGTTTACCTTGACGAGCTACTTTGACATCTAATTCTGTCGACAGAGCATTTACTACTGAAGCCCCCACACCATGAAGTCCTCCAGAAACTTTATAACCGCCGCCGCCAAACTTACCACCGGCATGTAAAACCGTAAAAACGGTTTCTAAGGCTGACTTACCAGTTTCTTTTTGGGTATCTACTGGGATTCCCCGTCCATTATCTTTTACAGTAATACTATTATCAGGATTAACAATAACATTGATCTCATCACAAAATCCTGCTAATGCTTCATCAATCCCATTATCAACAATTTCCCAAACAAGGTGGTGAAGTCCTTGGGCTGATGTAGAACCGATGTACATCCCTGGACGCTTTCTAACTGCATCTAGCCCTTTTAAAACTTGAATTTGACTAGCATCATATTCGCTAGCCAATTCAGCTTTCTTTGCTTTTTGTTGTTCGCTACTCACTTTACTTCCTCCTTCAAAGTGCCGTGCTCGATTTCAAAAATCGTTGGTTCGTCAATCAACTGTCGAGCAACATCACTTAAACTAGTCGTGGTTAAAAATGTCTGAACTTTATTTTGAATTGCCGTTAGTAGATGGGTTTGTCGAATTGTATCAAGTTCGGATAATACATCATCTAACAGTAATAGCGGATATTCACCAGTCTGTTCTTTCATTAAGTCGATCTCAGCTAGCTTAACTGATAAGGCTGTCGTTCGCTGTTGTCCTTGTGACCCAAACGCTTGGACATTCTTATCATTTACCAGAAAGCGAATGTCATCGCGGTGCGGTCCATAAATTGTCGTGCCTTGTTCGATTTCACGACTTTCATTATCCTGATACAACTTGAAAAGCTCTTGATAAGCTTGCTCAACCGTTGTCTCATCAGTAATTTTAAGTTGGTTTGCGTACTCTAGTTTTAACTTCTCTTTATGTAATGAAATTTCCTGATGTAAATCAGCTGCCCATTTTTCAAGGTGCTTTAAGAAGTGCTGTCGTGCCACAATTACTTCCGCACCAAAAGCAGCAAGCTGATCAGATAGTACGCCTAAAAGGACGCGATCAGTTTGTTGCTTATATTTTAGTTGTTTTAAATATTTATTTCTTTGTCGCAGCAAGGTCCGGTACTGCCCAGCATTATAAAGATATTTACTGCTCATCTGACTAAATTCACGATCCATAAAATGACGTCGCAATGCAGGTGAACCTTTTACTAATGTGAGGTCTTCCGGAGCAAATAAAATTGCATTTAGCTGACCGATATACTGTGATAAGCGTGCCTGTTCAAGGTGATTTACCTTTGCCTTCTTCCCCTTGCTAGTAAACTGTATTTCAAGCGGTACCTTTCCCAGACTTTTTTGGACAGTCCCACTAATTAGCGCTGATTTTTCTTGCCAGTTAATAAGATCGCGATCATTGCTAGTACGATGACTCTTAGTAAGCGAAAGAACATAAATTGCTTCTAGCATATTGGTCTTTCCTTGGGCATTATGACCAATTAAAACGTTCACTCCAGGATTGAAGTGAACGGTAAGATCCTGATAATTTCGAAAGTAGTGTAAATGCAGCTCCGTCAGAATCATGCTTATCCCTACTTACTCTTAATAACAAATAATTGGTGGTCTGGGACTAATATTCTATCTTGAGGGTATAATTTGCGTCCACGTCGATCATCTGGTTCGTCATTTACTAATACAGTGTTTTCTTTTAAGAACCATTTTGCTGCCCCACCAGTCGGGATGATTCCTTCTTCTTTGAGCAACTGTCCTAATGTAATAAAAGGACTGTCAATCAATATTGACTTTTCTTCCAATTTTTTCACCTACTTTTGTATATATTATACCACATAATTTAGTCTAAATTTGCGTTATTAGCCTTTCTGAGCGCATTAACTTTATTTAACCATTTTTTTCAAAATCAAGTTAAATTTGCTCTATGGTTAAAAATTTGAATATTAGCCAAAATCGCCACTTAAAATTATTCCTTGGCTAACTATAATCGATCCTATTTAAGTCTTTATTCAAAGAAATTAATTAATCAGCTTTTATTTTACTTGTAAAAAGTTAGTTAGAAGTTATAATTATATCTAATAATATATTGGAGGTAAATTGATATGGATTTGGGTTTAACAGGAAAAACGGCCTTAATTACGGGTTCGACTAAGGGGATCGGCAAGGCTATCGCGATTGAGATGGCAAAGGAAGGCGCAAATGTCATTATCAACGGTCGTAAGCAAACAGACGTTAATAATGTTGTCAATGAAATCAAAAAACAATTCCCTGATACTAATCCACAAGGAGCTGCTTACGATATTTCACAAGCAGATCAACGCCAAGAACTGTTTGCCGCCATTCCAAGTGTTGATATTTTAGTAAATAACATGGGAATTTTTAAGCCAATGAATTACTTCGATATCTCAGAAGAAACCTGGCAACACTTTATCGATATTAACTTTTATTCTGGTAATGCTCTTGCTAAATTTTATCTCCCTAAAATGCTTGATAAGGATTTTGGCCGCATCATTTTTATCGCTAGCGAAGAAGCCGTCATGCCATCTGGTGAAATGCCACAATATAGTTTAACTAAGACCATGAACTTGTCATTAGCAAAGAGTCTATCGAAATTGACTAAGGGTACCCATGTAACTGTCAATACCATCATGCCTGGTTCAACGCTTACAGAAGGTGTCCAACAGATGCTTGTCGACATGTACAGCAATACAGATATTCCTGAAGACAAATGGGAAAGCGATTTTATGAAGAACCACCGACCTCTTTCCCAAATTCAACGTTTAATTCGTCCCGAAGAAGTCGGACGGTTCACTGCCTTTGTCGCTAGTCCTTACTCTTCATCATTTTCTGGTGAAGCACTTCGCCTTGATGGCGGACTAGTACCAACACTTTTCTAAAATTCAAGATTTTAGTTATAAAAAGAGGATATTGAGATTTTTTCTCAGTACCCTCTTTCTTTTTGGTTAAAATGTCCGCACAGGCGTAATTAAGTGAACAAAATTTTCTTGATCTTCTGTTGGAACTAACGTAAATGGTCGTAGCGGTGACGTAAATGAAATTTTGATCGTTGCTTGACCAAATGATCGTAACGCATCTTTCATGTAATTTGGATTGAAGGAGATTTCTAAATCATTCCCATCAAGCGCTGTTGTCGCTACCTCTTCTTCAACTGTTCCAATATCCGGAGAATCACCGCTAATCCGCACAAGTTTTTCTGATGGTTTAAGGCTTAATTTAACAACATCGTTACGGCTTTCATGGGAAAGTAATGATGCCCGTTCGATTGATGCTAAAAAACTCCCTGCTTCAAGCTCAACCGTTGTATCAGCGGTATTAGGAATCAATTGGCTAGTTTCTGGATAGTTCCCTTCAAGTAAACGTGAATAAAAGTGTGTGTTACCAAAAATAAACAAAACTTGGTTCTCAGTTACTTGCATTTGAACATCTTCATGGACGTCGCTAATCATTCCCGATAGCTCTTCCATACTTTTTCCTGGAATAATGACATCAAAATCTAAACCGTTATCGATATTTTCCAAAGCCACTTTCCGTTGTGCTAATCGGTGACTATCAGTTGCAACAGCAGTTAAAATGCCATCCTTTAAGGTAAAATGAACACCCGCAAGAATTGGTCGGCTTTCCTGTTTCGATACTGCAATTACTGTTTGCCGAATCACTTCTTTCAGCATGTCGTTTGGTAAAGTAACGGTTTTATCGGTTTCAACTTCTGGTAAGTGTGGGAAGTTTTCCGCATCTTGACCATTAATTTGAAATTTAGCTGTTCCAGAAGTGATATCTGCTTGAAAACCACTTGTAACTGCAATAGTTACTTTTTTATCTGGAAGTTTTTTGACGATGTCGCTAAAGAAACGTGCTGGTAAAACAATCGAGCCGGTTTCCTCAATAACTAGATCATTATCAGCATTGTTGGCATTAATAACACTTTCGATTGTGATATCAGAATTACTACCAGTTAACACAATGTTGTCATCATTTACCACCATCTTTAGTCCAGTCAAAATTGGAATTGTTGTTTTTGATGATATTGCTCGTAATACGTTATTTAATTGACTAATAAATGCTGTTCGATTGATTGTGAAATTCATAAAGTTCAGTCCTTTTTGAGTGAGTATATAAATATATTTAATAGTTTAAAATATAGTCGTAGTAGTAGGGCTTGTTAATACTGTGGATAAGTATCTAAATCCTAGATTTGATTAGTTATCCACTTGTTGATAAGTTGTGGATAACTTTGAGGATAATTTGTCACTTATCAACAACTTATGAGCGAAGTTTAGCTTTTAGCTTAGTAATCTCGTTTTGCAAATCAGTATCTTTTTTTAATTCAGCTTCGATTTTATCGATAGCGTGCAGAACTGTGGTGTGATCCTTACCGCCAAATTCATTTCCAATCTTGGGTAGTGAGGAATCAGTTAGCTCACGTGATAGATACATTGCAATTTGGCGTGGCATTACGATTTGTTTAACTCGTTTTTTGCCGAGGATATCACTTTGGGTAATGTTATAAAAATCAGCAACTTGTTTTTGAATTGTTGCAATTGTGATTTCAGTATTTGCAGCACGATGAAGACCCTTTAAGGCTTGAGATGCGAGGCTTGGAGTGATTCGGTCCCCGCTTAGATTGGCGAAGGCTTGGACTTTTGTAAGTGCCCCCTCAAGTTCCCTAATATTAGTATCGATCTGACCAGCAATGTAGTTAAGGGTGTCATTGCCGATATCAATATGATCTTCTTCAACTTTGCTTCGTAAAATTGCAATCCGTGTTTCTAAGTCAGGAGGCGTAATCTCAACTGTTAATCCCCACCGAAAGCGAGAAACAAGGCGATCTTGCAGCTCGGGAATTTCATTAGGAATCCGATCTGAAGTCATAACAATTTGTTTTTTTCGATCGTGAAGAGCATTAAAAGTATTGAAAAATTCCAGTTGTGTTCCCTCTTTATTAGCAAGGAACTGAATATCATCGATTAGTAATAGGTCGAGGTTGCGGTACTCTTCGCGTAATTGTTCAGTTGTGTTATTTCGAATAGCGTTGATGTAATCATTAGTAAAATCTTCGCTAGTGACATATTTGACGCGTGCTTTCGGGTTAACTTGCAACATATGGTTACCAATAGCTTCCATTAAGTGAGTCTTTCCTAATCCAACTCCCCCATAAATAAAGAGCGGATTGTAGAGGCTACCTGGACTTTCAGCAACAGCAAATGCTGCCGCGTGCGCCATTTTATTTCCTTCTCCGACAACGAATGTTCCAAAATTGTAATGTGGATTTAATGGAGTATCCATTTCAAAAGAAGGGGTTGTGTTTTCTGCATCCTTTTTATTTGTATAGGTAAATTCTCCCTCTAAAATATAACGTGGCTCAATAGAACGCCCGAGTTCACGTTGGGCAAAATCTTTGAGTTGCGTATTTAAATTTTTGCGCCAAAAATCACGGTGCACCGGTGTGGGCACCTCGATTTCTAGTTGGTTTTGAGAGAGAGAAATTGCTTTTGCCGGAGCAATCAAAGTGTCAAAGGTAACCGGAGTGGTATCCTGACGAAATGAATTTTGGATCGCTTCCCACAGAGAATCGAGCTCAGTCAAAATAATTCCCCCTAAGTATTAAATTACAAACGGTATTTTATCATTACATGAAGAAGTTTTCCACAACCAAGTGGATAATAATAAAAAAGTTTACACAACGCTGTGTGTAAATTAAATGATTGCTTGTGTAAAAAGAATAAAACACGGTTAAAATGTCAGTTATCCACAGAAAATTGTTGATACAAAAGGTTGATATAATGGGGAATATGAGAGTTATGAACAGGATATAATCTAACTGTGGATAACTTTATTAACAGGTGTGAATCTGGGGATAACCCTGGAATAACCCTGTTGATAACTTGTCCACAAATAATGAATTTACACAACGCTGTGGATTATTTTGATATTTATGTTAATAACTGAAAAATTTAAATAAAAATTCGCCGTTTATTAATTTCGTTAAGTGTGGTATACTACCAAAGTATGTTTGAAGAGATCGTCTTTTAGACTCTAGAAACCAAACCATTTGAAATAATTAGGAGGTGCAATTGTATGAAGCGCACGTTTCAACCAAAGAAGCGTCACCGTGCACGTGTCCATGGCTTCCGTAAGCGCATGAGCACCAGTAACGGCCGTAAGGTATTAGCACGTCGGCGTCAAAAGGGCAGAAAAGTATTATCTGCATAACCACGGCCACTTTTACAGTGGCTTTTTTTATTGTGTGGGGCAGGGCAGTCAGCTTGACGAGCCATTGGAATCGTTAAAGTTGTCGTATGTCCAGCCCTATTTTTATATCTACTTAAGTTAAGGCTGGGGATTATATACATGAGAAAATCATATCGCGTAAAAAAGGAAAGTGAGTTTCAACGGGTTTTTGAAACCCATAATTCCGTAGCCAACCATAAATTTGTCGTGTATCAAATGGAAAAACCAGGGCAAAAGCATTTTCGGGTAGGTATTTCGGTCGGTAAAAAGATTGGAAATGCTGTTCATCGTAATTGGGTAAAGCGCCGAATTCGCCAGACATTATTAGAAGTAAAGCCACAATTACGGTCAGATGTTGATTTCTTGGTTATTGCACGTTCAGCGGCAGATGGTTTATCAATGGCAGAAACAAAGAAAAACCTAGTGCATGTCTTAAAACGAGCACATCTGTTAGATGAAAAAAGTGAGGATTAGGGTTTGAATAAGAAAACAAAAAAGTTCCTAAGCTTAGGAGCAATTATGAGCTTGTCACTATTCTTAGCTGCCTGCTCCAATAAGCCGATTACTAGTCACAGTACTGGTATCTGGGACCACTATATTATCTATAACTGTTCACAATTCATCATTTGGCTATCGAAGCATTTTGGTGGTTATGGGATGGGGATCATTATTTTTACGATCATCATCCGGATTATCTTGCTACCATTGATGTTCTACCAAACTAAGTCAATGTTGAAGACACAAGAGATTGCCCCGCAATTAAAGGCAATCCAAAAGAAGTATTCTTCGCGTGACCGAGAATCAATGCAGAAGATGCAGATGGAGACCCAAAAGCTCTATAAAGAAGCTGGGGTCAATCCGTGGGCATCAATGCTTCCGTTAATAGTTCAATTGCCAGTTATGTGGGCACTTTATCAGGCTATTTGGCGGACAACGGCTTTACGTAATGGTACCTTCCTGTGGTTGCAATTAGGTCACCCGGATCCGTACTATATTATGCCAATTTTAGCGGCATTATTTACGTTTATTAGTTCATGGCTATCCATGGCATCCATGCCAGAAAAGAATTCGATGACAACAACAATGACATGGTTCATGCCAATCATGGTATTCTTTATGGCATTAGGATTCTCGTCAGCGATTACGCTTTACTGGGTGGTAACAAACGCCTTCCAAGTTGTACAAACGCTGATTATTCAGAATCCGTTTAAGATTCGGCGTGAACGAGAAGAAAAACAACGAGCTGAAAAGGCTAAACGTCGGAAGATTGAAAAAGCAAAACGGCGGGCTTATCAAAGCCGGCGGAAATAGATAGATAATAGGGCGGTAACAATTAACTGTTATTAGCCCTTTTGTTATTCTAGAAGTAAATTAGACGCATACAGGATCAATGTGTAGAATAAGGTATTGAGTAAATTATGTGGGGGATGCAGATATGACGATCTTTGTCGGCACAACAATTGAAGAAGCAAAAGAAAAAGCAATCGCACAGTTAAAACCAACGGCGGACCAACAAGTCGAAGTAAAGGTTATCCAGCAACCACGCCATGGATTTTTGGGTCTTGGTCGGCGGGTAGCCAAAATTGAAGTAACGATTAAAGAAAATAAAGTTCAAGAGAAGGCAAAACAAGCAGCCGCTCCTGATAAGCAACCCGCTCCCGCGTCGAAGTCTAAATTAATAAAAGATGATGAATTAGATCCAGCAGAAATCAAGCGGCGGCACCAAACTAACATTAAAAAAGTTCGCAAAACAGGGGAGCAATTAACAAGGTATCTGACAACAGTCTTCAAAGAGTTGGGAATCGATGTTAAACCAGCAATTAGCGAAGTCCAAGCTCATGAGCTAAAAATCGACATCAAAACCGCAGCATCTGGACACGTTATCGGAAAACACGGGCGGCGAATTAATGCAATGGAGCAATTAAGCAATGCCTTTATGGACTACCATGGTGCGCCCAAAGTAAGTGTACTCCTTGATACATCTAACTATCGGGCACGCCGACAAGCGACTGTACATCGGTTAGCCGAAAAAGCAGTGACTGAGGTGATTGCAAGCGGAAAAGCTGTTTTTTTAAATCCCATGCCAGCTCGTGAAAGAAAACAGATCCACCAAGAATTAGAAGGAAACGACCGTGTCAAAACGTATTCGCATGGTCGAGAACCTTACCGAAGCATTGTAATCGCACCCAAAAACTAACTTATTTATTGACAATTGAGATTAATGCTTTTAGAATATGAGCGGTTATAAAATTTATACTCGGTAAAGTAGTGAAAGTGCTTTGACCATGTTAGTGACGTTTGACGTTGTTGCACATGGACTAGCGCTTTTTTTATTAGAAAGGAGTAAACGGCGATGGCAAATAGTGAGAACGATACGATTGCAGCAATTTCCACTCCTGTTGGTGAAGGGGGAATCTCAATCATCCGAATTAGCGGGGATGAGGCAGTTGAGGTTGCTCAGCGGATCTATAAGGGCAAAGATTTAGCCAAAGTTGCTAGTCACACGATTAACTACGGACATATTATCGATCCAGATACCAACCAAGAAGTTGATGAAGTAATGGTTTCGGTGATGCGTGCCCCTCGCACCTATACCCGTGAAGATGTGATTGAAATCAATTGTCATGGAGGATTATTAGCAACCAACCGCATTTTACAGCTTGTCTTAAGCTTCGGGGCACGGATGGCAGAACCGGGTGAGTTTACTAAGCGGGCCTTTTTAAATGGACGCCTTGATTTATCACAATCAGAAGCGGTAATGGACCTAATTCGGGCCAAAACAGATAAGTCAATGAAAGTGGCGCTCAACCAGCTTGATGGTGACTTATCACGGCTGATTCGCCACTTACGGAAGGATATATTAGATGTCTTGGCGCAAGTTGAGGTTAATATCGACTATCCAGAATACGATGCAGTTGAAGAAATGACGACTAAGCTGTTAAAAGAAAAGGCTGAAGATATTCAACAGCGAATCCAAGTCCTCCTAAAAACGGCTAAGCAGGGTAAAGTTTTGCGTGATGGCCTTGCGACAGCGATTATCGGCCGTCCTAACGTTGGTAAATCGAGTCTTCTTAACTCCTTGCTGCATGAAGACAAGGCAATTGTGACCAACGTTGCCGGTACTACTCGGGATGTTATTGAGGAGTATGTGAATGTTAACGGGGTACCATTAAAATTAATTGATACGGCTGGAATACGGGATACTAACGATCAAGTTGAGAAGATCGGGGTTGAACGAAGTCGTAAAGCCTTAGAAGCGGCTGATTTGATCCTATTGTTGATTGACAGCTCGACTGCATTAACTGATGAGGACCGTCAATTGCTTGCAGCAACAAAAGATAAGCAGCGAATTATTATTTTAAACAAAACTGATTTACCGCTTACGGTTGATTTAGCAGAACTAAAGAAACTTGCGGGTAACAGTGCAGTAATTGAAACATCAATTGTAAACCATGAGGGGATGGATCAATTAGGCACACAAATTAGTCACATGTTCTTTAATGAAGGTATCGAAAGTAGCCAAAATAATGTAATGGTCACTAATGCTCGTCACATTGGATTATTGCACCAGGCAAATGATGCCCTGAATGATGTCTTAACGGGAATTAATGATGGGATGCCAGTAGATCTCGTCCAAATCGACATGACACGTTGCTGGGAATTATTAGGTGAGATTACGGGTGATAGTTACCAGGATGAGTTATTAGACCAATTATTTAGCCAATTCTGTCTAGGAAAGTAGGAGAAAGAATGAAAAGTTCAGAAGCATTGCAAACATCAGATGCAGTTCAATACGATGCTGGCTCATATGATGTTATTGTAGTTGGTGCAGGACATGCAGGTAGTGAAGCTGCATTAGCTGCTGCCCGCATGGGTAACAAAACTTTATTAGTAACAATCAGCTTAGAAATGGTTGCGTTTATGCCATGTAACCCATCTGTAGGGGGACCAGCAAAAGGGATTGTTGTAAGAGAAATTGATGCCCTTGGTGGTGAAATGGGGCATAACATTGATAAGACCTATATCCAAATGCGGATGCTTAACACCGGAAAGGGACCAGCTGTCCGTGCTTTACGGGCACAAGCAGATAAGCACGCATACCATCGGGCAATGAAACAGACAATTGAAGAAGAACCAAACTTAACTTTACGTCAGGCAACAGTTGATCGATTAATTGTTGAAGATGGTGTTTGCAAGGGAGTTATTACTAACACTGGTGCTCGATATCATGCGAAAACCGTAGTCCTAACAGTTGGAACAGCTGCTCGGGGTAAAATTATTATTGGTGAATTACAATATGAATCAGGCCCTAATAACTCAAAGTCCGCGGTAAAACTTTCTGAAAATCTGGAAGAACTGGGCTTTGACCTTGAGCGGTTTAAAACAGGAACACCACCGCGGGTAAATGGAAATACGATCAATTACGATGAGACGGAGGAACAACCGGGAGACAGAGAACCGCATCATTTTAGTTTTGATACTCCTGATAGTGCTTATATCCCAATTAGCGAACAATTATCTTGTTGGTTAACATATACTAACGAAGGTACGCATGACATTATTCGCGAGAACTTAAAGCGGGCCCCAATGTTTTCTGGAGTAATTAAAGGTGTCGGACCGCGTTATTGTCCATCAATTGAAGATAAAATCGTTCGCTTTGCTGATAAGCCACGCCACCAAGTATTCTTAGAACCAGAGGGGCGAGATACCGATGAATACTATCTTGACGGGATTTCCACATCAATGCCAGAAGAAATTCAACAGAAGATTGTTCATTCGATTAAGGGACTGGAAAAAGCAGAATTAATGCGGCCGGGTTATGCAATTGAATATGATGTGGTAGCTCCTTACCAGTTACATCCAACGCTTGAAACAAAGATTATCAAAAACCTTTACACTGCTGGACAAACAAATGGCTCTTCCGGTTATGAAGAAGCTGCCGGCCAAGGACTTGTAGCCGGAATTAATGCCGGTTTGCGGGCGTTAGGAAAGGAGCCGTTCGTGCTGAAACGGTCTGATGCTTACATTGGTGTTATGATTGATGATTTGGTTACAAAGGGGACTAAAGAGCCATACCGTTTGCTTACAAGCCGAGCGGAGTACCGTTTAATCTTACGGCATGATAATGCAGACTTCCGTTTAATGGAGATGGGGCATAAAATTGGTCTGGTAAGTGCTGAACGTCTTGCAAAAATGGAAGAAAAGAAGCAACAAGTAACAGCCGAGATTCAACGGTTAAAGGATATCAAGCTTAAGCCAAGTGATGAAAAAGTAAATGACTTTATCAAGGCACATGGTGATAACCAATTAAAAGATGGCATTGCGGCAGCGGACCTTTTGAAGCGGCCATACTTTGATTACCAGACGCTTGCAGAATTTATTCCAGCACCGGAGCACGAACTAGACCGACACGTGATTGAACAAGTTGAGATTCAATTAAAGTATGCTGGCTACATCAAAAAAGAGGAAGTAAAAGTAGAACGGATGAAGCGGATGGAAGCAAAGCGGATTCCAGCGGATATTGACTATGATGATATTGATGGCTTAGCCACAGAAGGACGGCAAAAACTTGAAAAAATCCGGCCGGAAACACTAGCTCAAGCTTCGCGAATCAGTGGCGTTAATCCAGCCGATATTGCAATTTTGAGTGTCTATGTTCGCCAAGGGAAGTTTTCAAAGGCTGACAAATAATTTCCCAGGAAATAAAATAATGAGAAGCCCAGAGACTAGCCTATTTCCCAGCCTCGGGCTTTCATTTTGTTATGGTTTTCTTAAGGCAGTGAGTTAATTTACTTAAGTTTTGGATTATATGGTATAATTTAGGTTCGAGTTTTAATAACGAATTTTAATAATAACTATTTTGTGATCCGAAATTTTAGAGAAAGAAGAGGAAATTTATAATGTGTGGGATTGTTGCATTTGTTGATAATGAAAAACCACAAATTAAAGATCAATTAATCAAAAAAATGAAGGACCGGATTATTCACCGGGGACCAGATGCGGAAGGACAATATGTTGATGATGACATTGCTCTTGGCTTTCGGCGCTTAAGTTTTATTGATGTTAAATCAGGTAACCAACCGATCTTTAATGAAGACGATTCAAAAGCAATTGAATTTAACGGTGAGATTTACAACTTTGAAGAACTTCGTGAAGAATTAATTAAAAAGGGTCACACTTTCAGTACTCATGCTGATACTGAAGTAATCTTACACGGATACGAAGAATGGGGTAAGCAAGTTGTCAACAAGCTTCGTGGAATGTTCGCCTTCATTATTTGGGACTTCAAGACCAAGGAAATGTTTGGCGCACGTGACCATTTTGGAATTAAGCCGCTTTATTACGCTAAGATGAATGGCACGTTCTTTGTTGGTTCTGAAATTAAGGCTTTCCTTGATCATCCTAACTTTGATAAACAATTAAACAAGGAAGCCTTAAAGCCATATATGACTTTCCAATACCCTGTTACCCAAGAGACATTCTTTAAAGGGGTCTACCGTCTTCCTGAAGCACATTACTTCACTTATAAAGATGGTCAATTTGAAATGGAACAGTACTGGGATGAAGACTTTGAACCAGAAAATGAGAGTTTTGACGAGGCTGTTGATAAGATTGATAATGTTGTTAAGGACTCTGTTAAGGCTCACACCTATGCTGATAAGGGAATTAAGGTTGGTTCATTCCTCTCGGCAGGGGTTGACTCCAGCCTTGTAACTGCTTTGATGCGGCCTAATAATACTTTCTCAATTGGGTTTGATAGCACTTATGACGAGACAAAGCAGGCTCGTGAGTTAGCGGCTAAGATGAACTTAAAGAATACCGATGAGAAACTTACTAACGAAGAGGCTTTCCACGCTTTCCCATTAATTCAGTATTATTTAGATGAACCCGATTCTAATCCATCGGTGGTACCGTTGTACTTCTTAAATAAACTGGCAAAGGATAATGGCTATAAAGCCCTTCTTTCTGGTGAAGGAGCCGATGAATTATTTGCTGGGTATATTGACTATGGATTTAATACTAAAGTTAAGTTTATTCGGTGGGTCACAGACCAGTTAAAGAAAATGCCACGGGAACGGCGCTATAAATTTGCAGAATGGCTAAAGGGCAAGCAATTCCACGGTCAAGAGCATATGTACCGTAACCTAGCCCCAGCTCGTGATACCTTTATCGGACAGGCATATATTTTTAGTCCGGAAGAAGCGGCTGATTACTTGAAGCCAGAATTTAACTGTGGGCCAACAATTGCCGATATCCTTAATCCACTTTTTGATAAGATGGAAGATAAAGACATTGATGAAGTGGCTAAGAAGCAGTACGTTGACTTGCACCGCTTTATGCCAGGTGACATCTGCTTGAAGGCGGATAAGATGAGTATGGCTAACTCAATCGAAATCCGGGTCCCATTACTTGATAAAGAAGTAATGAAAGTTGCAGAAACTACCCCAACTAAGTATCTCTTTAACTACAAAGATACGAAGTGGGCATTCCGGATGGCAGCTAACCGCCACTTACCAGAAGAATGGGCTACGCGGCCAAAGATGGGCTTCCCTACCCCAGTTCGTGCATGGTTACGGGAAAAGAAATACTATCAAGAAGTTCGTGAATTATTTAAACAAGACTTTGTTAAAGAATTCTTCGATCAAGATAAGCTGCTCAAACTTGCTGATGATAACTTTGCTGGCAAGGTTGATGGACGGCGGAAAATCTGGACAATTTATACTTTCTTAACATGGTACAAATTGTACTTTATTGATAACTTTAATCCAGATGAGTCAGGAATTGATAAGGCTCGGCAAACAGCGACAACAGAAGCATAGTTAAATAATCAAAAGGAGGCTGGAGAGGAGCTTTAGACTCTTCATTGCCTCTTTTTTTAGTGATTACAATAGATATTAGATTAAAGGAGAGTTGTTTCTAAGATGGAATTGCATATTACACCTGCTTTAGCACTATTGCGTGAGCACCATTTATTGGACCATGTTAGTAATTTGACTGATTTTACCGCAACTAACGTGTCTTATGATTCACGAAAAGTAAAATCAGGAACGCTATTCTTTTGTAAAGGTAATTTTTTGCCAAAATATTTAGCATCAGCCAAAGAGAATGGGGCAATCGCCTATGTGGCGGAAAGAGAATACTCAGAAGGTAATGGGATACCAGCAATCATTGTTAAAGATGAGCAAAAGGCGATGGCGCTGCTTGGTGCAGCTTTTTATGGCTATCCACAAAATGACTTGTTTATTATTGCGATTACTGGTACTAAGGGTAAAACGACAACGGCCTACTTTGCTGACCATATTTTAGCGCAGAGTACAGACAAGCATGTTGCCCTCTTCTCAACTCTTGATCGGGTACTTGGTAATCAACCAGAAGATAAGTTTAAATCGGACTTAACAACTCCTGAGTCACTAGATCTCTTTCATGATATGCGGGTAGCGGTTAATAATGGAATGACGCATTTGGTGATGGAAGTTTCCTCACAAGCTTATAAGAAAAATCGGATTTATGGTTTAAAGTATAATGTCGGGATTTTTCTTAATATTTCACCAGATCATATTGGCCGGAACGAACATCCAACTTTTGCGGATTACCTCCATTGCAAAGAACAATTATTGGTAAATTCAGATAAATGTCTAATAAATGCGGAAACAGCCAATTTTATGGATGTTTACTATACCGCAAAAGCCACTACCCAACCAGAAGATATATTCTTATTTGCACGGCGAGGAGCGGAAGTGGTCCTGCCTGATGGTCGGCAAATTGATTTTGAATACCGCAATGACCTTGAAGACTTGCATGAAAGCGAATTTGAACTAACGGCAATGACAGAAAAGGCGAAGCAATTACATTTAGATGGCCGTTTTACTACTAGTGTCCCAGGAGATTACAACGAGGGAAATGCGGTAGCGGCGATAATTGCGAGCGGCTTGGCAGGAGCAAAAGCGACCGATGCGGTTGAAACTCTTAACCACGTGCATATTCGTGGACGGATGGAAATGATTAACAGTCACGAACATGGGACAATTTATGTTGATTACGCCCATAATTATGCTAGCCTTAAACGGTTATTAGCCTTTTTAAAGCGTCAAACAAATGCGGGTAAAGTAACGGTTGTCCTAGGCGCGACTGGTGATAAAGGAATTTCCCGTCGCCCGGGATTTGGTAAAGCGTTGACGGAAGAACAGCCTGATGAGGTTATCTTAACGACGGATGATCCAGGATATGAGGATCCAATGAAAATTGCCCGGGAAATAGACTCGTATATTGATCACGATAAGGTAAAAAATATCCAATTTGAAATGGATCGAGAAACAGCAATAAAAAAGGCAATTGACGATAGTAAAAATAATGATATTGTAGTTCTTGCGGGGAAAGGGGAAGATCCGTACCAAAAGATTAAGGGGAAAGATACTCCTTACCCAACAGATGTAAAAATTGCTTGTGAGTATATTAATGAGCTTGAAAAATAAATGAAGAGGAGTGGAATCCAATGAGCGAGCAACCTTTTGTTCCATTGATTCTTGGGAGTGATTTTAATGCGTATGGGATGGCACGGTCGATGTATGAAAAATATGGAATTAAGTCCCAATTATATGCGCGCCAACCATTAGCTCCTACACGGTATTCAAAAATTGTTGAATTGCATTATAATGCAGAGCTGCAATCGCCAGAAGTGTTTACTAAGACCTTGATTGAGGCGGCAGATGAATTTGCTAAGCAAGGCAAAAAGACGGTTCTGATTAGTTGTGGAGATGACTATACTGAATTAGTTGCTAAGAATCGTAAAGAGTTATCAAAGCACATGTTCTGCCCGTATGCTGATTACGATGAAGTCGCAACACTAACCGATAAAGAGAAATTTTATAATGTTTGTGAGAAGTATGGACTACCTTATCCGAAAACCGATATTTTAAAACCAGATCTTGATTATAAGCAGTACAAATCACCATTTGATTTTCCGATTGCACTTAAGGCAGCCGATGCAGTGCAATGGCATAAGGGAAACTTTGCGGGGTATGAAAAAGCTTATATTATTAAAACGCCAGAACGGTTAGCAGAAGTTCTAGAAACCATTTATGAGCATAGTCCTTACAAGGGTGATTTAGTATTACAAGAGTTTATCCCTGGGGATGATAGTAATATGCGCACCATTAACTGCTATGTTGATAAGGACCATAAAGTAAAAATGATGTGCCTCGGTCACCCGCTCCTTGAAGATTGTAATCCTGCTAATGTTGGTAACTATGTTGCTATTATGCCAGCCTATGACCAGCAAATCTATGATAATATCAAAAACTTTTTAGAAAGTATTGAATTTACCGGATTTGTTAATTTTGATTTAAAATATGACCGTCGTGATAAGCAATTTAAAGTGTTTGACCTTAACCCACGGCAAGGGCGGAGTAGCTTCTTCGTTTCATTGAATGGCTACCAACTTGCGACTTTCCCAGTTGAAGATTATGTTTTTGATAACTTAAAGGACCAGGACACAATCTACGGAAATAAAGACCAAAGTCAATATAAGTTATGGTTAGGGGTTTCTAAGAAAACGTTCTTGCAGTATGCAAAGGATAATGAAATTAAGCAACAAGCTGAAGAGCTTATCAAAGAAGGCCGCTATGGGACAACATTTCACTATGATAAGGATATGAACTTTATGCGGTGGTTAATGGAGCAGCGGATTAATCATAACTACCAAAAGAATTTTGAAAAGTTCTTTGTAGAAAAGAAGTAGATTGCTTAAAACTTTCCCGTTCTAATTCCAAATGTGAAAATAATTTATTATTTGTTATAAAAAACTTTCCAGCTTTCGTTACTAGTTGTATGATTAATACTAGTTAAGTAAAGAAATTGAGGAATTATAATGAAAGCATTTCGTGAAGCGATGAGTTGGATTATTCCCATTTTAATTGGGTTAATAATCGCGCTAGTAATTAAACAGTTCTTTTTCCAGATTGTCCGCGTTGATGGGCCATCAATGCAACCAAATTTGCAAAATAATGAACGGGTATTTTGCTTGAAGAGGGCCAAAATCCACCATGGAAGTGTTATTGTATTTGATGCTAATGGTGTTGACCCACAGGTGTCGGTAAAGACTGACTATGTTAAGCGGGTTATTGGTCTTCCAGGTGATACTGTTAGTTCAAAGAATGGAAATATCTATGTTAATGGTAAGAAGATCAATCAAGACTATATCAGCAAGAGTCAGCGGACGACGGGCACGGGGAATTGGACATTGCGGAGTGTCTCAGTTCAAAATAGTTGGCTGAAGAACAGTGGTGCCACCAAAGTGCCAAAGGGCGAATACTTTGTTCTTGGTGATCATCGGAGTGTCTCTAACGATGGTCGTTATTGGGGCTTTGTTCCTAAGAGTAAAGTTGATGGAGTTGTAAAAGTTCCATCATGGGCTGGGACAAAGACAACACGTGAAAACGTCAATAAAGAGTGGCAACACTTTTATGATAAATAGTAAAAAGCAGTAGCATGAGTAAATTATGTTACTGCTTTTTTATATGGATTTTAACTTGCTGAATATAGTAATCCAGTAGTATGTTAGCTGCAAATAATGGCTTTGTAAGGCTTACTATTTTACATTCATTACAAAAGTAGCGACAATAGTTTTGTAGGTGAAACTTTGGTCGTGAAAGGATGGATATAAATGATTTTGGATGAAACAATTACGTTAAATAGCGGTGTAACAATTCCTAAGTTTGCCCTCGGAACTTGGATGATTGACGATGCTAAAGTCGCTGAAGCTGTCCGTAATGCAGTTAAAATCGGATATCGTCACGTGGATACAGCACAAGCTTATGGCAATGAACGCGGTGTTGGTGAAGGAGTGCGGACGGCTGATATTGACCGTGATCAAATTTTTGTGACTTCTAAGATTGCAGCGGAACATAAAGATTATGATGTCACAAAAAAGTCTATTGACGAAACGCTTGAAAAGATGGGGCTTGACTATATCGATATGATGATTATCCATAGTCCGCAACCATGGAAAGAAGTTAACCAGTCTGATAATCGCTACTTAGAAGGCAATTTAGCTGCTTGGCGGGCAATGGAAGATGCGGTTAGCGAAGGAAAGATTCGGACAATTGGTGTTTCTAACTTTAATGAGTCTGATCTAGAAAACATTATTAAGAATAGCGATACGGTTCCAGCTGTTGACCAAGTATTAGCGCATATTGGCCATACGCCATTTAACCTGCTTAGTTTTGCACGAAACCATGATATTGCGATTGAAGCTTATTCGCCAGTTGCTCATGGTGCTGCTTTAGATAATCCAGTGATTGAAAAGATGGCGAAAAAGTATAATGTTTCTGTTCCACAATTATGTATTCGGTATGATTGGCAACTAGGAATGATTGTTTTACCAAAGACTGCTAACCCACAGCACATGAAGGAAAATGCTGAGATTGACTTTGAAATTTCTGAGGCAGATATGGACCTGTTGCGGCGGGTAAAGCCATTGGACTATGGGGATGCAGATGTATTTCCTGTTTATGGTGGCAAAATGTAATTCTAATTAAATTTTAATTTTACTATTGATTTTATGAGAAATTGTGATAACCTACTAAGTAATCAATTGAAATAAATAAAAACATTGACCGAGATAAGCTGGTAACATTTGATTCAGAGAGCCGATGGTTGCTGAAAGTCGGTAGAAAATGTTCCCTAAGCTAATCCCTCGTGAGTTGTATTTCGAAAATTAATTTTAGTAGAATGTACTGGTAGCACCCATTATCGTGCCTGCTAATTGTTACTATTAGTAACTGTTGGTGAGAGGCAGCGATATGCTGTGAAGAAAGGTGGTACCATGCTAAAGAGGCATCCTTTTAGTTCCGATAACGGAGCTAGGGGATGCTTTTATTATTTTATGCCATTAAAGGTGGTGATGGGTATGGCAGATAGTGACATTATTGCGATTAAAATTTTATTAGAAAAGAAAGAGAAAACATAAAAATAATTGAAAGGGAGTTTTTTATATGACAAGAAAAGTAGCAGTAGTTGGAATGGGCCATGTTGGTGCAACAGTTGCACATTATTTAGTAGCTGGTGGTTTTACTGATGATTTAGCATTATTTGATACGAATGAAGATAAAGTAAAGGCAGATGCGCTTGATTTCCGAGATGCGATGGCGAATTTACCATTCCACACTAATTTAACAGTAAACGATGATTCACAATTTGCGGATTGTGACGTAGTAGTTTCCGCACTTGGAAAATCTAAACTTGTCGATACTCCTGACCATGATCGATTTGCCGAATTTAAGTTTACGCGAACGCAGGTGCCGTTGGTTGCTCAAAGACTAGTTGATAATGGTTTTCATGGCAAACTCGTTGTAGTGACTAATCCATGTGACGTAATTACTTCAATGTATCAAAAATATACCGGCTTACCTAAAAATCACGTGATGGGGACTGGTACTCTGCTTGATTCAGCACGGATGAGGGCGTGTGTTGGCGAAGCATTAAATGTTGATTCGCGATCAGTTGTTGGTTTTAATTTAGGTGAACATGGGAATTCACAATTTACCGCGTGGTCAACGGTACGTGTTCTTGGAAAACAGGTCTTAGATTTAGCAGAAGAACGCAACTTAGACTTAGCCAATATGGAGGAACGCGCTCGCCAAGGTGGTTACTTAGTTTATAAAGGAAAGAAATATACTAACTATGGGGTCGCAACGGCCGCTGTTCGCTTAGTTAATGCGGTCTTGAGCGATTCACGAACGGAAATGCCAGTTTCTAACTACCGCGAAGAATATGGAACTTACTTATCCTATCCTGCTGTTGTAGGGCGTGATGGCGTAGTTGAACAACTCCAATTAGATTTGACGGATGTTGAAAAAGAAAAACTTGCTACTTCAGCCAAATATATCAAGGACCGGCTGAAGAGTGAAGAAGAACGCTTAGCAGAAAATGAGGCGTAAAATAGCAAATAATTATTGGAACTTAAAAAGGGCCGGTGAAAGAATTAACTTTTTCACCAGCTCTTTTTTTAGTTAACAATATTTAATGGCTGTTGGTCTGTAAAAACTCGCATCAGGTTATCTTTATAACAATTAATCGATTTAAGACAATTTATAACTATTAGTTAATGAACTGACAGTTATAAATTGTTTTTTATTATTTTTTAAAAGCGGTTTCATTTATGTAGAGGGAGCAGTAGGATAATAAATATAAATACGAAGGAGCTAGGATTATGACCCAAACATTTATTAACGGTAAAATCTTTGTTGGTAATAACGAAAACCACTTTGTTAACAGCATGATTATTGAAGATGGCAAGGTTAAACGAATCGGGAATGGTTTGCCGAGTGAAGGTGAGGTAATCGATCTTCAAGGACAAACGGTTCTTCCAGGATTAATAGATTGTCATACTCATCCTAAATATATTGCGGATGCCTTACATGGGGTTGCCTGTACACCGCCAAATGTTAATAGCATCAAGGAAATGCAAGCAGCACTCCGTAATTCCCCGGCATATGGTCAAGGCGCAGATGTTTGGATTGAAGGATGGGGATTTGACGAAACCAAGTTAGCAGAACACCGAAGTCCTAACCGCGATGATCTCGATGCCGTTTCAACAACCCAGCCAATCTTTATCTATCGGTCTGATTGCCATTCTTCAGTTGGTAATTCTAAGGCGCTGGAACTGGCGGGTATCGATGCGGATACGCCTGATCCAGTTGGCGGAAAGATTGAACGGTTTGCCGATGGACGGCCAACCGGATTTATGCGTGAGGTTGCGGCATCGCAATTACTTATTCGTGCTAAGTCCGCCCAGAGCTATGAAAATGACGTTACTAATATGGTTAATAGTTCTGACCACTATCTTAAAGAGGGAATTGTTGCAATTGGTGAAATGATGGGTCGGATGAAGCCATATACGTCTTTGCGGTTATACCAAGATGCGGTCAAGCAAGGTTTTGCACCGAAAGCTTCGATTTACTATGTTTTTGATGAAATTGATCCGCAGGTTGGCTTACAACCAAGCGGGGATGAAAAACTCCGCGTTGCGGGAATTAAGGTATTTATGGATGGTAGCATTTCTGGGGAAACAGCCTATAATTATGACCCATATCCATCAGGGAAAATGGGAGTTAGTCTGACTTCGGTGGAAAAACTCCAACGGGCTGTCGAAATGGCACGGCAGAACAAACTGCAACTAGCTGTACATGCGATGGGTGATAAAGCCATTCAAACCGTTATTGATGTAACTAAGGATCTTGAACCGTGGCTGACAACAATGCCATCAGTACGGATTGAACATGCATCTTTAATGACTGATCAAATGTTTGCAGAAATTGCTAAGAGCAAAATGAACTATGCGTTAGTTACCCAACCAATCTTTTTCTTCGCGGAAGATGAATCCTATCGTCACTATCTTTCACCGGCACAATTTAAACTAGCTTATCGGGTTAAAACAATGTTAAATTCTAAAGCTATCCTTGGCCTAAGTTCAGATGCGCCGTGCACCCCGTGGGCAGAACCTGATAGTCCGTTTTATAGTATTTATGCGGCGGTAACGAGGAAGGCAGCAAACGGTGATGTTGTTAATTCTGAAGAAGCGATTACTGTTCCGCAAGTTGTACTGGGCTACACTCGTGATGGTGCTAAGATTGGTGGCTTTGATGATAATGGAACACTAGAACCTGGAAAAGCTGCCGACTTTGTTATCTTGACGGCGGATATTTTTACGGTTCCAGATGAGCAATTAAAAGATGTTCATGTTAAAGAAACATGGATGGCGGGACAACGGGTTATGGGATAAAGTTAGAAAAAGGCCATTCAGCGCAAAACTGAGTGGCCTTTATTTAACGTTGGTTTTCAGGAACACCGGTATATAATTTGTCGATAACTTGACTAACTGTCGTGATTTTCTTGATAAACGACATCCCTAAGCCAAATGAAGCGTACCCATGATTAAGATCACCGCGAAGCATTCCTTCCCGCATCCCACCGTAACGTCCTGCTAATTGCCAAACTTCTTGATGGGTTGCACCTTCATTACTTAATTGCTCAAGCTCATTCGGTAGTTTGCCTGGAATTGAGCGGTAAAATTGTGGCTCAGCGTTGAACAGTACTTCGTCATAAGCGTCATATTCGGTAAGCGCTTCTTTGATATTGTCAGCCATCGGCGATTCCTCAGTTGCAAGGAAGGCGGTTCCGACAAAAATGCCTTCTGCACCGAGGGCAAAGGCAGCCTTGGTAGTGCGCTCATCAACGATACCGCCAGCAGCCATTACCGGCACCCGTCCAGCAACAATGTCAGCAACATAAGGAATTGCGGAAAATGTTCCAACTGCTTTAGCCGGAATGGTTCCCCCTTCATCAAAGCCCGTGGCCACCAGGACATCGACCCCTTTTTCAGCCGCTTCATTGACAATGGTTTTGGTTGGTGTTGCCGGGCGGAAGACAATTTTAATATTGTTCTCTTTGAGCATGGTGAACCACTTATCAACGTATCGGGTCGAATTAATAACGGCTACTGGAACCTGTTCTTCAATCATTAACTTAATTAAGGGCAATGCATGCCGATCTTTTTCAGGGTTATCTTTAAAGACTAAGTTTAAGCCAAATGGTTTATCGGTTAACTTTTTAGTTAGCTGGATTTGTTCGCGCATGTGGGCGAGGGTAAGTGCTGAATTATGGTTTGTGGGTTCATATTGTCCAGCACTAATGCCGAGAACACCAAGTCCGCCGGCATTAGAAACAGCTGCTACAAAATTAGCATTCGTTAGCCAAAACATCGGACCTTGAATGATCGGCTTTTCAATGTTTAATGCTTGGGTAATCCGGTTAGTCATAATAATGCCTCCATAACTAATTTAGTATGTTTTATTCTTTACATCTTTTATTTTTATCCTAATAATAGGGAATGTAAAATACTTGTTTATCTATGAATTATTACGATTTAGTTATGGTGATTGAATGAATAGTTTGGAAAAGAAAATTCAAATTTTGGAAAATGTTAATACTAGTGAGACGATTACAAAGCTGGCTGCTAAGCTATATCTAAGTCAGCCGTATGTTAGTCGGCTTCTCAAAGAAATGGAAACAGAATACGGGCTAACATTAGTTGATCGACAGGACAAGCCGATTAGCTTGACGAATGCCGGAAGGATTGTGCTCAATGATTTAAGGCAAATTCAAAATGCCCAAATCCAAATGAACCAGAATTTAGCTAATCTTCAGCGGATCAGCAGTCATGAAATAACGATTGTTTTGAACTCGTCCATTTGTGAGGCGGATATTGTTGATCTGACGACCGACTTAATTGATCATTTCCCGCAAATTAAGTTTAATTTTATTATCAATGGCATGAAACCGCGCGAAGTAGATCTAATCAATAAGAATATCGATATCTTGATTGGTCCCAAGTGGAATAATCAGCTGTTTGATATTAAGTTTGTCGAGTTGAACCAACTTGCCCTGTTAATTCCGCCATCGTGTTCTCTTTACCAGCCAGGGCGTCTTTATTGCCCGTTTTCGGAAAATAATTTAACGGTACTCAACAATATTAATTACGTCGAAGCTAATGATAATGCTTATCTCCAAAAGCGAGTGAACCATTTTCTGGCGGATAATTGTATCCGGATCAATAAATTAGCAACGGTGTCCTCAATTCGCTTAGCAACAAAATTAGCGATTAGAGAAAAGGCAACAACTATCACAACCGATAAGATCGTTCAACATGCCTTAGGCGAAAGGGGAGATTATAACTTGATGCTTTTTCCGAAGTCAGCGTTAAATTTGGAAGTAGCGATTTCAATGCGTCGTGATGCTACTGAAGAAGTGCAGGTAGCATATAATTATTTATATGAGCAATTAAGGAAACTACCGCTTACTGAGAATTAAATTATATAAAATTATGCTATTCTTTATAGTAAAAAAGGACGAGATTAGAAATGACAGCACTAACTGAAGAAATGTTTGCAATCTTTGACCAACCAGAATTCTCTTTTAAAAAGATTAAAGCGACTCGTTCACCGCAAGAAGTAGACGCATTGAAGGCCCAATTTAAAAATGTCTGGAATATCTGGAAAACGGTTAATCAGGCAGTTGCTCAGCAATTACCAGCGGGAAAGTTTGCAAAAGTTCATGTTGAGAGTTGGACAAACGGCTGGAATCTTCGTGACCATTATTGGGCATCATATCGATTAACCGCACTTGAAGATTGCAACCCATGTATTGGCGTGATGCTAGATAAGAAGCAACTGCAGGTTTATTTGATGTTTCAGCATTACAAAAGTGAAAAACGCCGAGGTACACCCAACAAATATAATGCTTTGCTAAGAGAAGTTCCAAAATGGGCAAAAACAATTTCCATGGATCATTGGTATCTTTGGGATAAAGATGAGATGGAGTTTACTGACCATATGCCCGTGGCTGAATATTTGAGTAATCCACAACGCCAAAAAGAATTTAATAAGGAAGCACAAAAAACGAGTTTTCTTCTAGGAAAATTTGCTTTCCGCGGAAAAAATCATGTTGATAGGATGGAAGACTATATCGTAACGGTAATTAATGAGTTAATGCCACTATATGAAAAATTAGAAAAAGCGGGTTTGTAACAATGATAGCTACAAACTCGCTTATTTTTCGAGAAAGCTAAGTAGGTCAGCTGGCACATGGCGAGGGCCCTGAACAGAGGAGACCCCATGCTGTTTGATGAATGCGAGGGTAAATTGGTCATGATTATACTCTTTTTCTAGCTGGAGGCGCATAACCTGTTGGATCTTTAATTGTGAACTTTCGTATTGGTAGGGGATGTTGATTTCAGTTACCCGGCACTGATAAATAATTGCTTTGATTGGGGCGGCAACATAAAGAAAAACAGTGTCGCCAATCCTAATATTAGTTGATTGTTTCCAAGTAATAGTATCGGTATTAACAAAGGCATGCATGATGTCGTAGTACTTTGGGTTAGCAGGGACAATCCATGCTCGCGGCTTGGTTAGGATCTGCCGACTAGCCTTTATTAACCGAAAAAGTTCTTTATCAGTAAGAGTATCGTCGAGAGTGACATTCAGCCAATTTTCCTTCTTAAAGGACTATAATGCCCTCTGAGTATACAGATGAAATAGAAAATTCATCTTATACTCGGAGGGCTTTTTCTATGGGAAGAAAATCTAAATACTCAGCAGAGGAAAAACTCTTAATCCTCAATGAAGTTTTACGAAATGGAATCCATAAGGTAATAACTAAGTACAAGATTAGCCAAAAAACTATCAGGCGG